>DASRRA010000417.1:0-2820 GCA_035696085.1 Bacteroidia bacterium
TGGCTAAAGAACGAATGGACTTTGATGAGTTTAAAACTTCCTCCCCTGAACAACGGTATTTGAATTTATTGCAATCACGACCTGACCTCATTCAACGTGTTCCACAGCACCAATTAGCAAGTTATCTTGGTATCAAACCCGAATCTTTAAGCAGATTAAGATCGAGAATTCTGGGAAAAAAGAAAGGTTAATCGAGTCATTACTTCACTTCTTAACCAAAGTCAACGAGTTATACTATTTCGCCGATTTACCTTTACGCTATTATTTGAAACAACAATAATAGATATGGAAAAGAAAAAAATCATCCTCTTCGTTGCACTTTTAGGTGCCTTTTCGCTGAATCTTCAGGCGCAATATGATAGAACAGACAGTACTTACAAACGGTGGTTTATGGGGAGCACTGTATTTTTAATAGGTAATCTCTCTACAGTAAATCCTCCTAATTTTGTTCAACTCAATTTTGGCTATCGTATTACGGGAAAAGATGCAATTACTTTAGAGCCCAAAACGTGGAAATATGCCTGGCCCAATGGTATTCATCCATTTCTGAATAAAGCATATGGAAAGCCGGAAGAAAAATTTCCGGGGTATGTTCGTGAGTATGGCATATCAGCGGCCTACCAACGATTTCTGTTGAAAGGTTTATATGCCGAACTCAATGTAATGCCTACTTTGCAAACCTTTGTGAACGATCAAAGCAAAAAAATTGGTAATGGTTTTCAAATTTTCAATACGTACCGCGTTGGTTACCACATCAAAATTTTTAAAGATCGGTTTTTTATACAACCATCCATTGCAATTACCCATCGTGCTTATCACACAAAGCTGCCCAATGGATTTAAACAGCTAGATGATAAATGGTCAAAATTCGTTTTTGGAGAACCGGGATTTCATTTTGGGTTTAATTTTTAGTTGGTATTGTATAAATATAAAAGCCGGAGTTCTTCGTCAATTAATTATTGTGGGCTACATCCTTTAGTATTTGAATTTCTTCCGTAGTCAGTTTTCTCTCGTACACCCAAAGTGTCCCATTAAATAATTCGACATATCCCATATCTTCATTTATTATAAACCTCCTCGTTCCCTTTGGTTTCTCTGACTTGTTCACTAACATTTTAAATTCCCTTTTCTTTAATTCTTCACTGGTCAATGCTTTACCAGTTACTTCGATATATTTCTCTTCACCGCTAATTTTTTTTCCGGCATTGTATATTGCAGGCGCAATTATTTTTATTTTTCCGGGTTTGATTGAGCTGATTTTTAATGTCATTGAGTAACTGTTGGAAGTAATTCCATTTACCTTTGAAATTGTACTGTTTGTGCTTAGGCCATCAATGATTTCAAATTGGGATAAATCTATTTTATCAACTGAGTCTACATTAACATTTGTTTCAAAAGTCAGCGCTATTGTATCATTTACTTTGTATTCCAATTTTTCCAATTTTATTTTCAGACCTTGGCACAGTCCCTGGCCCATTAAATTGAGAGAATTTAAAATTGCGAAACAAAGTCCAATAGTCAATTTGTGTATGCTCATTTTGCAGTGTTTACTATTTTGCCATTTTATTAAATCAACCCAGTGTTGTCTTTTATCTGCTTAGTTTCAACCCGACGCCTCAAATGCAGCGGAAGATTAATCTTTTTGTCATTGTTTAACTTTGTGATTTTTTGAAAGCCTATTTAACCGCAGCTGCATCTTCCAAAAATTTTTTCACATGTTCATCCAATGTTTTTGATGCAAACTCATCATAGCTCATGCCGGTGATAGTACCATGCGTTACCAACTCTTTATCTGAAAGAGGATATGGTCCGGCCATTCCGAAATAGCTATAGTCGGCTTCAAAATAAATTCTGTATATAAAAAACCGCTGCAATTGTCCGTTGTATACTATTTCTTTAGTATCTATCAATTGCAGTTTGGTAGGTGCTTCATCATCATCGTATAATGATGCATACATATCCCCTTCGGCAAGGAATTTCTGTTTTCGCTTACCGGAAGGAAAAACATCCAACCTGTTTATGTTCTTTAAACTATCATAATACGCATTCAGATTAGAAGGTATTGAAAGAAATTTCTTCAACTCTTTTTTATTAATCGCTACATTATTTTTCACTAAGTATAAAATAGAATTTAATTTATTATAAGTCACCGTATCCGCTATCACCTCCTTATTCAGCTGCAACACAGGCTCAGACACAGGCAATAAATTAAGCATGTACAATGCATCCGAAAAGGAAGGCGAATAATAATCATCCTGTCCGGGTCTATGTTCATTCATTCGTTTATATTCAGCCCGGGCATCTGTAAATATTTTATCTCTGAGAGAAGAATAGGCATCTGTTGTAATCAGTTTATGATTCAACGCATTTGCCGAGATGGTATAATACACCTGCTTAAAATTCGGGTTGTCAATCAGCTTGGCAAGATCAGGATACAAAGACCGTATTAGTGGTAAAGAATCATAAACCATGGATCCGCTGGCTCTATACAGTGAAAATTTATTTTCTGATTTGGAAGCGGTAGCTATAATTAGTTCTTTCCAAAGGTCAATTGATTCTTTACTTTGTATATTGGCTAATTCACGCAAAGCGTCCATGCGGGTATCTCCGGAATCAGGCATTGTAGCATAATTATTTTTGATAAATTCTATCTTTTGTACGCTATCCATTAAGTCATACAAACAACTATAAAGCTTAAACCGGGTATTGTAAAACTTCTTCGCATCATCAGGAAAGTTTGCTTTCAATGTCTCTATCAGTTGCGGGATATCACTCTTTTCAAAATCATATGTTTTAAGCGCGTGAGATGCCGCTTTAAAT
>DASRRA010000418.1:0-9884 GCA_035696085.1 Bacteroidia bacterium
AAATTACATGTAAGTCCTGCTGTGGGTGCCGGAGTGGAATTTGTGAGCTATGGGCAAATCAAATTTTTTGTAGAAAGTTTCTTTAATCCTGATCTTATACACGACTCCTATATAACACCTGAATTGCATATACGGAATAAAAATATTGAGCTAAGAGTAGGATTGAAATATGAATTCCTTGGTAAGCAACATTGCAACACACCTGATTATGTTGAGTAATCAAATTCAATAAAATGAAAAAAGCAATCTTAAAAATTTAAGATTGCTTTTTTTATTTTGTATCTATTCTTACTTTGTAAAGATAGATGCCACCGTATCGGTTTTCTTGGCCGTTATCTGAACATAGTATTTAAACGAAATCCTGTTTGCATTTTCCAGTAAAGCCGACCCTGAAATATTTAAACCATCAATGGTTTGTGATGGTATCGTTAGGTTCTTTCCACTTACGGTGGCGTTGGTTCCTTTGGTAAGACTGTAAAGCCTGTTAATTACGACAGCAGATCCAGTGGTGCTACTAATGGTAGCCACATAGGTAGAAGCACCATATTCTTTACTGTTTTCAGAAACATTCCAGGTTCCGTTAAATGTTTCCGGTGGTGCATCATCTGGTACAACGTCTTCATCCTTGGTACAAGAACTCAATGCAACCATCAGCATCACCATTGCACAACTTGCAATTCTAACCGCTTTTTTCATGCTTCTCTATTTAAAATAATCCTTCTAATAAATCATCATTTACCAGGTTTGGGATGGTTACTTTTAGTTGAGGGGTGCGTTGCATTTCGCGTTTGATTGCAAAAAGTGCCTCCTCGTTACGTGCCCAGCTTCTGCGGGCTATTCCATTGTTCACATCCCAAAACAACATAGATTGTAGTCGTCGTTCACTGTCGGCGCTGCCATCTAATACCATACCAAATCCACCATTAATTACTTCCCCCCAACCTACGCCTCCTCCATTGTGAAGCGAAATCCAGGTGGCACCACGAAAGCCATCGCCCACAAAATTTTGTACCGCCATGTCCGCAGTGTAGCTGGAACCATCATAGATATTGGATGTTTCACGGTATGGAGAATCAGTGCCGGATACATCATGGTGATCACGACCCAATACAACCGGTGCTTTTAACAGGTCTTCTTTAATTGCTTTATTGAATGCCTGCGCTATTTTTACGCGTGCTTCTGAATCAGCATATAAGATTCGCGCCTGGGATCCTACCACGAGGTTATTTTTCATGGCATCTTTTATCCAAACGATGTTGTCACTTAATTGTTGCTTTATTTCATCCGGTGCATCTTTGTGCATTTGTTGCAATACGGCTAATGCCAACATATCCGTTGTTTCCAAATCCTTGGGATCGCAGGAAGTACAAACCCAACGAAAAGGACCAAAACCATAATCAAAACACATAGGCCCTAAAATATCCTGTACATAGGATTTGTATTTAAATGTACCATCCTTATTAACGATATCTGCACCTGCGCGGGACGCCTCGAGTAAGAAGGCATTTCCATAGTCAAAAAAGTACATGCCCTGAGCTGCAAGTTTATTTACTGCATTTGCGTGACGGATCAATGTTTTTTGCACCTCTTTTTTAAAGGCAGCAGGATCTTTTGCTATGAGTTCATTGGATTGCTCATACGATAACCCGGCAGGATAATAACCTCCAGCCCATGGATTATGCAGGGATGTTTGATCACTCCCAATATCCACCTTTATTTTTTCTTCTACTAACTTCTCCCACAAATCAACCACGTTTCCTTCGTATGCCAATGAAACGGCTTCTTTTGCTTGTTGCGCTTTTTTTATTCGTTCCATTAATTTAGGAAGCTCGGTATACACCTCATCCACCCAACCTTGTGAATGCCTTGTTTTTGTTGCCTTTGGATTGATCTCTGCAACAACCGTTACCAACCCTGAAATTTTTCCAGCTTTGGGTTGCGCACCACTCATTCCACCTAGTCCGCAGGTCACAAACAATTTTCCTTTTCGTGCTTCTTCGCTTTTTGAAATTTTTCGTGCAGCATTCATAACGGTGATGGTTGTTCCGTGTACGATTCCCTGTGGACCGATATACATGTAGGAGCCCGCTGTCATCTGTCCATATTGCGTTACACCCAAAGCATTGAATTTCTCCCAATCATCCGGTTTGCTATAATTGGGAATCATCATACCATTGGTGATGACAACGCGCGGCGCATCTTTGTGTGATGGAAAGAGTCCCATTGGATGACCGGAGTACATCACCAATGTTTGTTCATCCGTCATTTCCGCCAGGTATTTCATTGTTAAAAGATACTGCGCCCAGTTTTGAAATACAGCTCCATTTCCGCCATAGGTAATAAGTTCATGTGGATGCTGCGCAACAGCATAGTCCAGATTATTTTGCAACATCATCATGATGGCTGCTGCCTGTGTGGATTGATGTGGATAATCAGAAATGGGTCTTGCATAAATTTTATAGGCAGGACGAAAACGATACATGTAAATGCGTCCGTATTCTTTTAACTCTTGCGCAAATTCTTTTGCAAGCACTTCATGATGTTTTTTATCAAAGTAGCGCAAGGCATTGCGTATCGCTAGTTTTTTTTCTTCTTTGTTTAAGATATCTTTTCTTTTGGGTGCATGATTCAATGCTGCATCAAAAGCCTGAATTGGGGGTAATTCATCAGGTATTCCTTTTATTATTGCTTGTTGAAAAGATTTTAAATCCACGTCGTTTTTTATTTTATCTGCTAATTCCATGTTGTTTTAGAGAGCCTCGCCCGCTGAAGCTTTAGCGAAGGCGGGTTGTTTAAATTTATTTACTTTTATTTTTTTTATCAATTCGTCCTTTGCTTTTATCAAATCCGTACGGGCAGTGTTTGCAACCATTCTGACAACAGTATCCCCTTTTGAGGTGATATTTTTCTGTAAAAACCATATACCCTTCCGGGGAGTAATAAAAATCCTCCGGGTTTAGTTTTTTTGGTGATGAATATCCGTCCATTCTTACAAAAATAAGTATTTTTGGCGCAATGCAAATCGAATTACCCGGTATTCCATTACAACCTATTAGCGATGCCATTACGACTGCAAAAGGCATTCAGTTGTATATGCTGCGAACAGATATGAATCACCCACATATCAGTGGAAATAAATTATACAAGTTAAAATATAACCTGGAAGCAGCAAACAGAGCCAACAAAAATGTATTACTCACCTTTGGTGGCGCCTATTCCAACCACATTGCCGCAGTAGCTGCGGCAGGTAAGACCTATGGATTTAAAACGATTGGCATCATCCGGGGAGAGCAATGTGAGATCTTAAATCCAACACTCGAGTTTGCATGCAGCCAGGGGATGCATTTAGAGTATGTTTCCAGGGATTTGTATCGTCAAAAAGAAATGCTGCTTCAGCAAATCAAAAAAAAATATGGTGATGAGGTTTTTATTATCCCGGAAGGCGGCAGTAATGAATTGGGTGTATTGGGTTGTAAAGAAATCGTCAGACACATTCCTATTCATTTTGATCATATCTGTTGTGCCTGTGGTACCGGCACGACCCTATCCGGTATTATTCTCTCCTTAAAAGATGTTCAAAAAGCCCTGGGTATACAGGTTTTAAAGGCTCCTGAATATATTCAGCAAGAAGTAAAACGTCAATTGCAAAACGCCGGACAAAATAAAACCAACTGGTGCGTATGGGACAACTACCACTTTGATGGCTATGCTAAAATAAAAACCGAATTAATAACGTTTATTGAACAGTTTGAAAACAGTCAACGGATTCCACTGGATCCGGTATATACCGGCAAGATGATGTATGGGCTTTATGATTTGATTCAGCAGGATTATTTTAAAAAGGGAGAAACGATTGTCGCTGTTCATACGGGTGGTTTACAAGGTCGGAATAGGATGAGAGGATTTTAGGATTAATAGGATTTCTGTTATAATTCACAAAGCCTTGTTCAAAAAATGGAGCTGCTTTACTTATTCCCACAGCTTCTAAGCAGTTAATTTTATAGTATGAATTTACGATTGAAGCTATTTTTTAGTTTAGTGTTTCTGACAACTGTTGTATTTGCTCAACCTAAAATGACAGCAGAGGAATACATTGCCAAGTTTAAAGACAATGCTATAAAAGAAATGGAAATGTTTAATATTCCGGCAAGCATAACCCTTGCGCAAGGCATGCTGGAAAGTGGGAATGGCAATAGTGATTTAGCGGTGGTTGCAAATAATCATTTTGGAATAAAATGTCATACAGGCTGGACAGGTCCGACCTTTATAAAAGACGATGATGCGAAAGATGAATGCTTTCGAAAATACCCAAATGCGCTTGATTCCTATACCGATCATTCCAATTTTTTACGCACACGCAACCGTTATGCGCCCTTGTTTGAATTGAAGTGCACGGATTACAAAGGTTGGGCAAAAGGATTGAAAAAACTAGGGTATGCGACAGACCCAAAATATCCGAGACGTTTGATTGATTTGATAGAGTCCTATAAACTGTATCAATATGATAAAGAAAGTGACAAACCATTATTGTATGCAAACAAGGAAAAAGATGCAAAACCAGTTACAGCAAGTACCAGCAGCAAACCGGTTGTAGCCAAAAAAGAAACAAGCAAAAGCAGCAGTAAACCCGAATCTGTTGAAAGGCACATTTCACGGTCTATTCAGCAATTCCGATTTATTAATTATATCATTATCCAACCGGGAGATTCCTTTACGAAGATTGCCCAGGAAACGGATAAAGATGTCTGGCAACTGTGTAAATACAATGATCTAAAGCCAACTGATAAATTGGTTGCAGGAGAACGATTGTACCTGCAACCAAAACGCAGAAGAGCGAAAGAGGAATTCCATGTCGTTAAAAAAGGGGAAACGATGCGTTCCATTTCTCAATTGTATGCAATCAAACTGAGTTCGCTTTATAAGAAAAACCGTATGAATGAGGGCGAAGAGCCAAAAGCCGGAGAAATCTTATACTTGCGTCAGACGAAGAAGGAATCGTAATTACTTATTTACCAACCAAATCCCACATACGTTTTTATTCCGAAATCGGAATGGTAAATATTAGAATCTGTTATTCGCTCAAAAACGCCGATTCCTAATTGTACACCCTTTTTTTGGGATACCCTGTAAAAAAAGGTTTGTTCCAGCTGTAACCCCGAAAGAGGTTTAGGATCTTCTACTGTTCTGCCGCTAGCACTAGGGACAATGCGCTCTCTGGTTTCAAACCCAATTAATAATGTTAAATCAAGCTGGAGATCACAGTTAGGATTAAGATGATATTTTCCGTTTAAACCTGGTGATAACAAAGTTGTGCGTGTATTTTTGATATTCTTTTCTTCCAGGTACTTTGGAAAGACCAAACGCTCAAGAAATACGCTCGGACCAATACTAAATTTAGGATTAACATTTAGCAAGTTGGAAGTGCAAAATTTAGCGCCAATTCCGGTAGCTTTTCCGGATAATTCGGGAAAAAGCAAAACAGAACTATACGACAACGTTTTAGGATTTTGATCCGGGTTAGATGAATCGGTTATTGCTTTCGCTGAAAGCAATAATGATGAACATAGAAAACTGAGGGTAAAAATTTTTAATTTCATTAATGGATTTGATTAGGCTGTTATATATACGGCATTCAATCGCTTAAGATGCGGTGAATACCGGGTTTTTGTGAACGCATAGCTTATAAAAAATCATTCCTTTTCTTGCTTTTTTGATTTTTATTTTTAGATTATAGTAGATACGGGGATTATAAGATAATCTATAGAACCGCTCAATTATTGAATTTAAATTTTCAATGCGCATAGAGCAAGAAATAAATACCCCACTGGATAAATGGATAGGAAAAGATTCTTCAAATTCTTATAGCGGTTACGCATTAATGGCCAGTGTAGCGAATGCATGACAACGATAGTCAATAAAGTGATCCAATGCGCTTTTCGAATCAATTCTCAAAACGTATAGCCCTTCATCTTTTTATTAAAATATTCATAAAATCCCGCCCTTCATCTTGTTTTATTTTTAATTTTGGGAACTTAAAATTATTCTTCAACTAACACAAAAATTATGGGATTTATTGCAAACATTCAGGCGCGCCAGATATTGGATTCCAGAGGGAATCCAACCATTGAGGTAGATGTAATTACAGATCAAGGAGTAATGGGAAGGGCTGCTGTTCCTTCGGGAGCATCAACTGGTATTCATGAAGCAGTTGAACTGCGCGATAACGATGCTAATTTTTATTTAGGAAAAGGTGTTTTAAAGGCTGTTAACAATGTAAATACGACGATTCGTGAGGAATTGAACGGGATGTATATCTTTGAGCAAAATGCGATTGACAAAAAGATGATTGCCCTGGATAGTACCGATAACAAGGGAAATATAGGTGCAAATGCGATTTTAGGTGTTTCATTAGCTTGTGCAAGAGCTGCCGCTGAAGAGGCTCGTCAGCCGTTGTATAGATACGTAGGCGGAGTAAATGCCAATTTATTACCAATACCGATGATGAACATCATCAACGGCGGATCACATGCAGATAACAGCATAGATTTCCAGGAATTCATGATTATGCCTGTAGGGGCAACGAATTTCACAGACGCCATCCGTATGGGTACAGAGGTGTTTCATCATTTGAAAAAAGTATTGAAAGACAAAGGCTACTCTACCAACGTAGGAGACGAAGGAGGTTTTGCACCGAACCTGAAATCAAATGAAGAAGCGATTGAAGCCGTGTTGACTGCTATTGAAAAGGCAAAATACAAACCAGGAGTTGACTTCTTTATTGCGATGGATGCTGCATCCTCTGAGTTTTATATAGAAAAAGAAAATGTTTACCATTTCAAAAAATCTTCCGGAGACAAATTGACTCCCGCACAAATGGTTGATTTTTGGGCTGACTGGACAAAAAAATATCCTATCCTTTCCATTGAAGATGGCTTGGCTGAAGATGACTGGAAAGGTTGGAAACTGCTAAGTGATAAGATTGGTAACAAGGTACAATTGGTTGGCGACGACTTGTTTGTAACCAATGTAAACCGCTTACAAAAAGGAATTGACCAGGGAATTGCCAATTCTATCCTTGTAAAAGTGAACCAGATTGGTACGTTGTCCGAAACGATTGATGCTGTGCAATTGGCTCACACGCATTCTTATACCTCTGTGATGAGCCACCGTTCAGGCGAAACAGAAGATTCAACCATTGCTGACCTTGCAGTGGCCTTGAATTGCGGGCAAATTAAAACCGGCTCAGCTTCCCGCTCAGACCGCATGGCAAAGTATAACCAATTACTTCGGATTGAAGAGCAATTGGGAGAAACTGCACGCTATTTAGGAAGCGACTTTAAGTTTGTTAAGAACAGATAAGAGACCCTCTAAATACAACTGATTGACGGGTACATAATTGATCGGTGATTTTTTTAAGAATTGTTTTTAATCTAATAAAAACCAATTAACTTTCGGAACAGAAACAAGCAAATAATAAAATAGGAAATGGATGTATTAAAAGACAAATTTGCAGTTAAAGCCGGTGCTATGGCTGCAGAAGTAAAACAAATCATCAAGGAAAAAGGTGATGTTAAACTTGGAGAATATACAGTTGCTCAGGTATATCAGGGTATGAAAGGGATGATCGGTTTGGTAACAGAAACATCGAAGCTGGATCCTGAAGAAGGAATTCGTTTTAGAGGATATACCATCCCAGAATTACGTGAAAAACTGCCAAAAGCACCGGGAGGAACAGAGCCATTGCCTGAAGGTATTTTTTACTTAATGTTGCTTGGTGAATTGCCAACACAGGAAGATGTCTTAAATCTTGGGAACAACTGGGCACGCCGTGCAATTGTTCCAAAACATGTATTTGACGTGTTGGATAAAATGCCATCCTCTGCACATCCAATGACCCAATTTGTGATGGCTATTACAGCTATGCAGACAGAATCATTATTTGCAGCAGCTTATAAAAAAGGTATCAATAAAAAAGACTACTGGGATTATGCATATGAAGATGCCATGAATTTGATTGCCCGTCTTCCACGTATTGCAGCTTATATCTACAGACGTAAATATAAAAACGGAGAACATATTGAACCAGATCCTAAACTGGACTGGGCAGCTAACCTCGCACACATGCTGGGATATGAGGAATTTGACATGAAACGATTGATGCGTATGTACATGACCATTCACGTAGATCATGAAGGAGGAAACGTATCTGCCCATACAACTCACTTGGTAGGCTCTGCATTGAGTGATCCATATTTCGCTTTTGCAGCTGGGATGACTGGTTTAGCAGGTCCGTTACATGGATTGGCTAACCAGGAAGTATTGAGCTGGATACTCGAATTACGAGCTAATTTGGGTGGTGGCTTGCCATCTGAAAAACAAATTGAAGATTATATTCATAAAACATTGAAAGACGGTAAAGTTGTTCCAGGTTATGGACATGCGGTATTACGCAAAACGGATCCTCGCTTTGCTGCTCAACAAGACTTCTATACACGCTATATCAAACCAAATGGAAAAGATGATTTATGTGAAATTGTTCAAATGGTTTACAAAGTGGCTCCTCCTATCCTGGAAGGAACGGGTAAAATCAAGAATCCATGGCCAAATGTGGATGCCCACTCGGGTGTATTATTGACTCACTATGGAATGGTAGAACATGAATTTTATACGGTTCTATTTGGAGTTTCCAGAGCACTTGGTGTATTGGCTTCCCTGATCTGGGACAGAGCGCTTGGTCATCCGATCGAACGACCAGGATCTATTACTACAGAAGGGATTAAAAAGAAAATTGCAGCTGCAGCCGCAGCAAATTAAAACGGCAAATACCACATAAAAAAGAAAAGCTACCAATTTGGTAGCTTTTTTTTATCTTTGCATAATTTTAATACAATTTTAACGTTAGAATCAAAAATTTAGCAGTTTAAAAATTTTGAATTTAACTGAGTACTAACATCCCCAAATTATGAACTTTTCGCCTTTAAATTTCGTTATTTTTTTCATAAGATTATTTACACCCAACCAGCCCTCTCTCAGTTGCGTTTTGCTTTATAGACCGATAATGAACAGGAAACGACCGTTTGTTAAAAATGTTTAAAAACTGATTATTATCCCGAAAAATCAAATTAATTTTGCCGCAATTAAGATGCAGAGAATGACTATCGTACATGTGCTTGACCCTTTCGCTGGAGGATTAGCAACATTTTTAAGGCTTTTAACCGAACAATTGAATGATGATTACCATATTATCATTCATGGAGAACGCAACGATATTGCAGATTTCAAAGAAGTGAGAAGTATTTTTCCCAAAAAAAATATTCGCTTTATTCAATGGAAATCTGTTCAACGGAATTTAAATGCAAAAAAAGATTTCAAAGCCTATATTGAACTTGTAAAAATATTGAGACGCTTTAAAACGGCTGATGCTGTTCATCTTCACTCCTCTAAAGCAGGATTTTTAGGGCGTATTGCATGTCGTCAGCTGGGAATCAAACAAATTTTATATACGCCAAATGGCGCTCCTTTCTTAATTAATAACGTCAGCAAATTCAAGCTGAGACTATACGAACGTTTAGAGAAATTTGCTTACCGCCTCGGCGGTGTTGTGGTGTGTGCATCGGAATCAGAGCAAAAAGAATACAACGAACGTGGGATCAAAGCCAATTTTATTAATAATGGAACTTCTATTGGAAAGCACTCCTTTATTAAGGATAAAGACTACAATAAATTTCGCATTGTTACATCGGGACGCGTGACGGATCAAAAGAATCCAAAAGTTTTCAATGAGATTGCGGAAAACTTTGTAGATCTTCCTCACTTTGAGTTTGTTTGGATTGGTGATGGAGAATGTGCTGATATGTTATTATCACCAAATATTCGTATTACCG
>DASRRA010000419.1:0-4149 GCA_035696085.1 Bacteroidia bacterium
TTTTTCCATGCTGGTAGCTTCAAACATGGTTTTCACCTCATCTAAAAATTTAACAGGATCTTCCGAAAACTGTTTAATCGGGTTAACCTGTGCAGAAAGCTGCTGAAATGAAATGCTTATTACAAAAAGTATACAGAGAGATTTTAGTTTCTTCATTTTTAAATTATTTAATAAAATGCAACATCGCCCACTTTTCCTTGACCATCGTATCTTTTAGTTTAAAATCAAACTCAGCCGATTTCGCTAAAAGCTCATCAATATCGGTTTCAAAAAAGCCACTTATAATTAAATTTCCTGAATTTTCGAGTGCTGCGCTATAACTTTCAAGGTCTTTTAGGAGCACATTTTTATTGATATTCGCTAAGATACTATGAAATACCCGGCCAGCCAAAATTTGGGCATTTCCTTTATGAACATCAACGTTGTTGATATTGTTTCGGCTGCAATTTTCAATTGTGTTTTCATAACTCCACTCATCTATATCGATTGCCGTTATTGGATTAGCGCCCATCTTCGAAGCTACGATTGCCAAAACGCCGGTTCCACACCCCATATCCAGTACCGATTTTTTGTTAATATCTAATGTCAATAATTTTTCGATCATTAATTGTGTCGTAGAATGATGTCCGGTTCCAAATGACATTTTAGGCTCAATAATAACGTCGTATAAAAAACCCGGCTGTGATTCATGGAATGGCGCCCGGATATAACATTTATCTTTAACCTGTATGGGTTGAAAATTATTTTCCCATTCCTTATTCCAATTTTGTTGTTGAATGGTGGTAGAAGAATAGTTGAATTTAAAAAAATCAGTGTAATATGACAATGCTATTGCCAATTGTTGCTGGTTATAATCTATTTCCTGTATGTAGGCATTAAATCCCATCTCCGTTTCTACAAAGCTTTCAAAACCTAACTCTGCCAGCTGGGCAATCAATACATCACTCCCTTGCTCTTTGGGTTCAACCTGAACCGATAATTCAATATAATTCATGTACAAGAATAAATTTGTCTGAAAATTTAAGAAAATGATCGGATGATGGCGTTGAAGTCAGCAGCCTTTAATGATGCTCCTCCTATAAGTCCACCGTCTACATCTTTACAGGCAAAAAGTTCTTTCGCATTCTGAGGATTGCAACTGCCACCATAAAGGATAATGATGGAATCTGAAATTTCATGCCCATATTTTTTGTTAATTTCTCCTCGTATAAACTGATGCATTTCCTGCGCCTGTTCCGTAGTAGCAGTAACACCTGTTCCAATTGCCCAAACGGGTTCATACGCTAAAATAATTTTTGCAAAATCTGTAGCCGGAAGTTGAAATACGGCTGACGCCAACTGCTGCTGCACTGTTTCTTTATGCTTGCCGGCATTTCTTTCTTCCAGTTTTTCTCCAATACAAAAAATCGGAGTTAATTGAGCTTTCAAAGCAGCCTGTGTTTTTTCCGATAACAATTCATCCGACTCCTGAAAATACATTCGTCTTTCGGAGTGCCCTATTATCACATGTGTAGCACCTGTAGAAGAAATCATATCTGCAGATATCTCACCGGTATAAGCGCCACTTATTTTCTGATGACAATCTTGCGCTGCCACTTTAAAGTCACTGCGATTACTTAACCGACGGGCAGCTTCTGTAAGATGAATAAATGGAGGTGCAATGATCTTCATCACGTCCGATTCTTTCGCTTCTTCTTTTAAAATTTCATCAATTAATTGTAGCCCTTCCGAAAGGGATTTATTCATTTTCCAGTTTCCTGCTACTATTTTTTTTCTCATACTTTATAGTATCTGTTTTTCATTTTATTGTGTGCGTACCCGTGGATCGAGTACGCCATATATAATATCAACCAGTATATTAATTAATACAAAGATCATCGCAAAAACTAAAGTGGCACCCATTACCACCGGTAAATCGTTTTTATTCAAGGCATCCACCACTTCATATCCTATTCCTTTCCAGTTAAAAATCATTTCAACAAAAATAGCTCCTGCCATTAATCCGGCAAACCACCCTGAAATAGCTGTTACAACCGGGTTTAATGCATTCTTTAATGCATGTTTAAAAACTACTTTGTAATAGCTTAATCCTTTGGCAGTGGCCGTACGAATATAATCCTGTGACAATACATCCAGCAACGAACTTCTTGTCAGTTGAATAATAATAGCCAGGGGACGCAGACCAAGCGTTATGGTTGGCAAAATAATATTTTTTAATTCCAGGTGTTCATCTCCAAAATCATCAATAATAAATAATGTTCCGATGTTGTGCAGCCCCGTATAATCAAGTAAAACATAGCCAAACAACCAGATGAGCAGTAATCCTACAAAAAAAGAAGGAAGTGCCGTACCAAATATTGCAAATACCAATGCACAGCGATCGACCCAGGAATTTTTTTTAATGGCGGACAAAACACCTAGTAATATTCCGAAAAAGGAACCAAACAAGATAGATGAAAATGCCAATACAGCCGTTGCCGGCAATGTTTCCATAATAATATCCGCCACCCTTCTTTTCGTGATATACGACCGTCGCATGTAAGGATATTTCAATACAACAACCTTCGAACCCGTTGAAAACAATTTGGTAAACGAATATTTTTGTTTATTCAGATATAAATAATGATCTGTGTGAACAGGATCATGAACGGATATAGGAGACAGGTCATTCAGATACATTAAGAATTGTTTGGGTAAGGATTGATTTCTTCCCAAATCCTTGTTGATGGCTTCAACAGAGGCCAAATCAGCACGCTGTCCGAGCATCATTCTGGCAGGGTCTCCCGGCAGTACATTAAACAACAGGAACACAATAGTGATGACACCTATCAACACCAAAAAACCGTACAATAAACGTTTGAGTATAAATTGAATCACAGGTTTTTACTTCTTAAAATGTTCATGTTTAACATCTGTAAAAGAAGGCAATGAATGATAATGCCACTTAAACTGAACATTTCCGGCTTTTAAAAGCATCAGTCCAGGATTAGCACGTATCATTGTTTTCAGCACGGTTGCATCGGCTGTATAAAAATCAACAGTTGTTTTTACTTCCTTCTTAAACGCTTCAATCTCTTCTTTTGATGAAGCTGTTAATGCAACAAATTTCACATGATCTTGTTTGCATAAAATTGAGAAATCATTGATCCTTCCAAATACATCCTTATTGGTTTGTTGAAGATCATAACAGATTAATAAAAAATTGTAATCGGGGTTTTCAATAATTTCTTTTGTGTAATCCTTGCCATTTAAGCCTGTGATAGCAAAATCCTTGATTTTGGCTTCTCTTCCCTTTTTTTTTATTTCTGTAATTGTTTCTATGAATTCATAATTGTCATCATAGTCCTCTTCCAACTGATCGAGTATTTTTTCTCTGCCTGTCCGCTTATCTCGTACTTTGTATCTGCATTTCAATTCATCAGGAATACCCATTTGCGCAGAAATGTTTTTACCTTTTGCATAGGGCCTGAAATCAACAACCGGTAAATAGTTATACGTGTAGAGCGGAAATGCAACTGCCGCAATAAATGCCATTACAAGTAATGTATTTTCAAGACGGGGTCCGAATATACCGTTGATTTCATTTTTACCGATGAATAAAATCATAACAAACACCAGTAAAATAAAATTTTTTGTAAAAGCCATCCAAGGTGTTAATGGAATAGCGTCACCAAAACCGGTACCGGTGGTTACTTTATTAAAGTAAGCGGAGTAAAAAGTAAGGAATGTAAAAAAGAGGCTGATTAACAAAAGTAACCACAATGTTAGTTTTACGCGGGCACCAATCAACAGTGAAAAACCAAGAACCATTTCCAAAATGCAAATAACCATGGTGAGTGGTAAAGCGGCAGGAATTAAAAAGTCGGTCCCAAAGACTTCAAAATACTCGACCAATTTATATGTATGCCCTATCGTATCATTGGCTTTGATCCAACCTGAAAAGATAAACAATAAGCCTCCGAAAAAACGTGCGATATTGGTTAGTGCTCTCATTCAAACAATTTTATCCTTGTTCACTCAATCTTATGAGCGCAAAAATAGCATAATTAATCATATCGTTAAAGTTGGCATCAATGCCTTCTGAAATGATGGTTTCTCCTTTGTTATCTTCAATTTGCTTAATGCGCAACAGTTTCATCAAAATCAAAT
>DASRRA010000420.1:0-7413 GCA_035696085.1 Bacteroidia bacterium
CAATTACAATGAACATGAACCTGGTGCTGTTATTTTAATTGCAAAAAATGGACAACCCATCTTCAGAAAAGCATATGGCCTGGCAAACATGGAGCTGAATATTCCCAATAAACCCGAAAATGTCTTTCAAATCGCTTCTAATTCAAAACAGTTTACAGCTGTTTGCGTACTTCAATTAGTACAGCAAGGTAAACTGGATTTAAAGGCGGATATCCGAACCTACATCCCGACCTATAATTCGCATGGCAGAACAATTACCCTTGAACACCTG
Organism: Bacteroidia bacterium; assembly: GCA_035696085.1. Lineage (GTDB taxonomy): Bacteria > Bacteroidota > Bacteroidia > 2-12-FULL-35-15 > 2-12-FULL-35-15 > 2-12-FULL-35-15. Next base: position 272 of record DASRRA010000420.1, read on the forward strand.
TTGTGTCAAACCAGTGGCATTCCCAGCTATACCGAATTGAAAAACTACGAGCCCAACAGAACCCTTTATCAAACCCGGGAAGAACTTTTAAATTCATTTATGAATGATTCCTTGCTTTTTGAACCCGGCAGCGATTGGAGTTATAGCAACTCCAATTATACGCTGGCTGCAATGATCGTGGAGAAGGTTGCTGGGCTTTCATTTGGGTACTACCTTAAAAAGAATATTTTTAATCCACTTCAAATGCAACATACCTGTTTGGAAACAAATGACTCTATTATTCCAGGTAAGGTAAATGGATATACGAATGCGAATAATGGCGGTTACAAACTATCCGCTTTTGAAGATTGCAGCTGGAACATGGGTGCTGGAGGTATTTGTTCAAATGTGGATGATCTGCTGAGATGGGACAACGCCTTGTATTCCGAAAAAATAGTAAAACGAGATTTACTTAACAAAGCGTGGACGACCTTTGTTTTACCGGATGGCAGACCTACCAATTATGGCTTCGGCTGGGGAATCACTAATTATAAGGGATTGCAAGTGCTTGAACATGGAGGAGCTGCTTTTGGTTTCTTGAGTACCGGATTACGAATTCCTTCTCAAAATTTATACATTGTTATTCTATCCAATAATGAAACCTCTAATCCATACACAATTGGAGATAAATTGGCGATGCATTTTTCCGGACAAATACTAATCTCTCCTGTCAAACTTCAGCCAGATAAAAAACAACTGGAACAGTATATCGGTGTATATCGTGTTCACAGAATTGGTGCACGTATAGCCACTAACTTTACAAGCGAACCTTTATTCCGTAAGATTACTGTCCTAAGCGATACGTTGTATGCACAAACAACCGGTAATGGAAAACAAGTATTGAATTGTATAGGCAAGGATCTTTTTATGTTTGACAATGGAATGCGTCTTCGTTTCAACCGGAATAAAAAAGGAATTGTTGAATCCCTGGAAACCTGGTTTGATCCGATTGTACATGGCCCGAATGAAATTCAAGTAAAAACAAAATTGCCATTACCCAAAGAGAAAACGGCCATTGTACTGGACCCAAAAATTTTGCAACAATACCAGGGTAAATATGCGATCGGTCAGGGATACACGGTAGAGATAAATGTAAGTGGTGGTAAAATATATTTAGGCCAAGCAGGAGCCAATGGAGAAGAATTATTTCCGGAAAATGAAACGACTTTTTTCCTTAAATCAAGAGATGCCTATATTGTATTTAAAAAAGTGAATGGTAAAGTAACGGAGATGATTCTGAATGAAGGGATAATTACAGTTTGTAAACGGATTGATTAGTCACAAACGCCAAAGGTTTTTAAAACCTTTGACGTTTTACTAAAATAATATGAAAAAAACATTCTTTTTAATTTTCGCAATTCCACTTTTATTTATCTGCACCAGTTCAAAAAATCAATCCGCTCCAAACAATCGATTGGAGCTAATTCCTGAACCAGATGAAAATTTAAACGCTTATAAACCCCCCCAAACAAGTCAACTAACGTGCGTGTTCTCTGACCCCGACACCTCCCTTTCAGGAATTAAAATAGATGATGCGCAGAGCACATTGGACGTGCTTGGTAAAGAAATAAAATTACGAGGAGACACAACACATTTCTATTATTCCAACGACAAAAAACAAGTATTAGGTTTAAAAGTTCATGCCGGTAGTGCTTATAGTCAGGTAAGCATTTTTACTGTTGTGTATGCTATTGATGAAAAGAAACCGTATGGAAAAATAAATGTAAAGATTTTTGAAACAGAAAAACGAATTAAGCTTGGAATGCCTGAAAAAGAAATTATCGAAAAACTAGGAACATGTTATACCGTTACAGATAGTAGTACGAGCATTCATGAACTTTATTACAGATTGGAGCTTCCCAATGACAGCAAAACAAAATTATTGGAGCGATGCAATATGCCTTTTTATTATGGGAAATATCGATTTATTAATAATAAACTATCACTAATGGAATTTGGGTTTGAGTATCCGTAAATTATAAGATTCCTCGAAACGTCAAAGGTTTTAAAAACCTTTGGCGTTACTTACTCGCAAACAATTTCTCCAACGCAAACATCTCATCTCTCAGTCGTGCAGCTTCCGCAAAGTCAAACGCTTTAGCTGCTGCATCCATTGCTTTTCGCGTACGTGTAATTGCTTTCTGAAGTTCTTCCTTACTCATGTATTGCACAACCGGATCTGCAGCATAATTGATCGTTTCCGTCTCTACATAACCACGAGTTAGTTTTCCTTTGGAGTCTACTACAACACTCGTCTGACCCATAATCGATTCTTTTGATTTATTCAAAGACGTTGGCACTAGGCCGTTATCCAGGTTGTAGGCAATTTGCTTTTGACGACGACGATCCGTTTCATCCATTGTACGCCTCATCGAGTCGGTAATTTTATCGGCATACATAATTACTTTTCCATTTACGTTTCGGGCTGCACGGCCTGCTGTTTGTGTCAGTGAACGGTCGGAGCGAAGGAAACCTTCTTTATCTGCATCCAGGATGGCCACCAAAGAAACTTCTGGTAAATCCAATCCTTCCCTTAACAAGTTGATACCAATCAATACATCAAATACACCCAGACGAAGATCCCGCATGATTTGCACACGCTCCAGCGTTTCCACATCGGAGTGGATGTAACGGCAACGAATACCCACATTTAGCATGTATTTATGCAGCTCCTCCGCCATACGTTTGGTGAGTGTTGTTACCAATACGCGCTCTTCACGCTTGGTTACTTTATCAATTTCTTCTAATAAATCATCAATCTGGTTAATACTCGGTCTCACCTCTATAATTGGGTCTAGTAAACCTGTTGGGCGAATCACTTGTTCTGCTACAATTCCTTCTGATTTTTGCAATTCATAATCAGCAGGTGTAGCACTCACATAGATCGTTTGATTTAAAAGGCTTTCGAATTCTTCAAATTTTAAAGGGCGATTATCCAAGGCTGCCGGTAATCGAAATCCATAGTCAACCAGGTTTACTTTACGGGAGCGGTCACCACCATACATGGCACTGATCTGTGGAACGGTCACATGGCTCTCATCAATCACCATCAAAAAATCTTGCGGGAAATAGTCAATCAAGCAGAAAGGGCGTGTTCCTGGCAATCTGCGGTCGAAATACCTGGAATAATTCTCGATACCGGAACAATAACCCAACTCCCGCATCATCTCCAAATCATAGGTCACGCGGTCCTCCAGGCGTTTTGCTTCCAAATGTTTTCCGATCTCTTTGAAATAATCCACTTGTTTCACCATGTCCTCCTGTATCTGCCAAATAGCACCTTTCAAGGTTTCCGGGCTGGTTACAAATATATTGGCGGGATAAATGGTTACGTTTTCAAATTTCTCTATGCGTTTACCACTCATTGTATCAAAGCTTTCAATCTCCTCAATTTCATCATCGTAAAATGTAATACGCAGGGAATAATCCGCATATGCCAGGTTGATGTCTACCGTATCACCTTTTACGCGAAAATTGCCCCTTAGAAAATCGGCAGTGGTGCGAGAATACAGACTCTCTACAAGCCTGTGTAGAAATTTATTTCGACTAATAATGTCTCCTTTTTTTAAAGACAGCACATTACTTTTAAACTCCATAGGGTTACCAATACCATAAATACAGGAAACAGAGGCCACCACAATTACATCTCTTCTTCCCGATAGTAGCGCAGAAGTGGTACTCAATCGTAATTTCTCAATTTCATCATTACGTGATAAATCTTTTTCGATATAGGTATTGGTGGTCGGAATGAAAGCTTCCGGTTGATAATAATCGTAGTAGCTTACAAAATATTCTACTGCATTGTTGGGGAAAAATTGCTTGAATTCCCCATATAATTGGGCAGCCAGCGTTTTATTGTGGCTCAGGATAAGTGTAGGTTTTTTTACTTCCTGGATAACGTTTGCAATCGTAAATGTTTTACCGGATCCGGTAACACCTAACAGTGTTTGAGCCGGCATATCATCTTTTACACCTTGAACGAGTTGTTTAATTGCTGAAGGTTGATCACCTGTGGGTTGAAAATCGGATGTGATTTGAAAGTCCATAAATGCAAAGATAAGCATTCAAATGGGGATAATTTACTCGTCGGGTTAAATAATATAGCCATTCTTTTTCTTCTTTTTCTTTTTGTTTCAAGATAAAAAAAGAAAAAGAGAAAAATTACAAAAAGAGAAAAAGCAAATTACTGATTCCAAATCCTCCAAGCTTCCTCTGCCTGCTGATGTAACATAGATAAACCGTTAACAGCAGAAGCGCCAGCTTTTTTACCTCTTTTCAGAAATTCTGTCTCCATAGGATTGTACACCAAATCGTATAATAAGTGTTTGTCAGTAAGAAATTCATATGGAATAGCAGGCGCATCGTTGATGTTTGGATACATACCAACCGGACTTGTATTTACAATCATTTTAAAGGCTTCCATCACATGCTCATTCAATTCTTCATAGCTGAATTCCTTTTTAGGAACAAGTTGTTGTCCTATGATTTTTGTACGGGTTACAAAATAACAGTCGATCCCAATTGTTTTTAATACATAATGAACAGCTTTGGAAGCCCCGCCGGTACCCAATATCAGCGCTTTTTCATGATGTGATTCCAAAAAAGGTTTAATGCTCTGGCGAAAACCAAAAGCATCGGTATTGTACCCGGTTAGTTTTTTTTGATTTCCATCATTTATAATTTTAATACAATTAACGGCTCCAATTTCCTTGGCAGTAGGATCCAACTCATTCAAAAAGAGAATCACACTTTCTTTGTATGGAATGGTCACATTTAAACCCTTGAGTTGTGGATGTTTTTCTATTAATCCCGGAAATTCATCTATTTTTTCAATTGGAAATAAATTGTATTCATGATCTTTCAGATGTTCCTTTTCAAATTTCTCAGTAAAGTATTTTTTTGAAAAAGAGTGGGAGAGCGGGTATCCAATTAAACCGTATGATTGAAGCTGTTTCAAAGCAATAAAATTTGATTAATAAATGATTTACAATAGTACTAAAAAATAGTTTAAAAATGGTGCCATTTTTAAAACGAGCGATGTGTAAAGGCTTACTCGGTTTTTGTATATTTGCTTGAATGAAAATAATTAAAAATTTAATCATCCTTTTATTTATAGGTATTGGTGGGTTTTCAAGCCTATCTGCTCAGATATTTCTTGAAAAGGAGAAGCCATTTATTCCCTCCTGGGAAGAAGGATACGTTATCTTGGAAGATAAACCAGATACGATTCGTGGATTAATTGCGATAGAATGTAGCGATCTTGCGGATCCACTGTCTTACAAGTTGACTAAACGTTACAAAGCTTATTTTATAAGTCTGATTAGCGATGATGCAGAATTGGTGAAAAAGATCGAAACGGATCTGAACCAGTTACGTTTTTATAATGTTTTGAAAATAGTTCAAGAGTATAATGAATGGGCTAAAAGTCACTGATTTTAATTATCTTTGCCCCAGTAGTGGATCAATACCAATTCGAATAATTTTAGTGAAAACGTATTAATCGTTATTGTAACATGAAACTAAACTCAGGTAAGCCGGCATCCAAAAGCCGCGTTCGACGTCCAATTATAATAACAGGTATCCCAACTTTTATTCTTTCCATTTTTGTGATTTTAAAATTCCCTGAATTTGTGGATCGTATGAGCAGAGCCATCGAGAACACGAAGTTGGATGGTGAATTAAATGAGAATGGTTCCACTTCCAGTTTTGAACTATTGATCCTGATGGCTGCCATCGTAGCCGTCATTATTTTGTGGGTAAGCCTGATCCGTTCGTTTAAAACCTATAAACGCCAGTATTTGTATCATGATCAAAAGCTAATTGATCGGAAAGAATATTCTAAATTATTCCAAACCTGGATGAATGAATAAAAAAGGGCCCAAACATGCAAAATGGGCCCTTTTATATTAAAACTAACTAACGAATTATTAAATTATAAGTATTGAAAATAAAGATCCTATTCAAGTACTTATGATTAGCTAACGGAAAGAAATAACGTTTATTGTTTCTACCGAATCAGAATTTTTAATTCCTCTGGTTATTAATTATTTAAAATTTCTTGTTGACTTTTCTTTGCTGAAAATACTTAACAGTTTCTGTTTTGCTGCTGCGTTGATTGTTTTTTAATATAGCATATTTCCCTACTGTATAAGCTTCTTGAAAAAACGAATGGATATGTTGTTTTCAAGGGTGAATCTGAAAATCAATTAACCTTTTATGAAACCAATGCCCGGGTATTTGAGCCTGAGTTGAAGTATATTTTCCACATAATTTTTGCGAGCTGTGTTGTTCCAGGTTAGGATAATATTCTTCCGAACTTTTTGTGGTAAAATCAACAACTACTTTATAACACGCAGTGCAATGTCTGCCATATCTTTAGTGCTCATTTTATTCCTACTTTCATGACATGGGGTTAGAATATCGACAGTTCTTGTTTTCATTTCAGTGTGATCGATTATTTTTGAAATGTTTTATTAGACTGGTGGCTAGCAGGTAATTCCGTCTTTTTAGTATATAGATATCTTCCTGATGTATGAGAGGATTGCGTGTATTTTTTTGTTTTACAGCCCACCATTGTCATGCAAAATAAAACAAAGGACAAAGCCACAATTCTCAGTGAACGTTTTGAAATGTGGTGTTCAAGATAAGCATGAAAATCAATTAACTTTTTGTGAAGAAATGGGACCGGAACTTCTATTTGATCATTTCTAAAATGCCCACATGATTTTTGAAAAGAATGATTTTCAAAATAAGCTTGTAGTTCTTCCAGACTCATCCTTGTAAAATCAACAACCACTTTATCGCATGAAGCGCAATGCCTTCCTTCACCGGCGGGTGTCATCTGTTCCCAACTCTCATGGCATGGTGTAGGAATGGTTATTTTAGTTTGTTTCATATTTATTTTTATTATTTAAGCATTTCACCCTTAATGCTTGTATGGCTTTTTGTACTGTCTTTATGTTGATGCCTTTTTTCAATACCCTCTAGTGTACTTTCTCCCATTCTATAATGTATTGAAGTATCAATTGTATTTTCTTTTGGTAATACGATTGTATCACCCATTAGAGAATCTGTACCCGTAAAATCTCTATTTTCACCGGTCG
>DASRRA010000421.1:0-6748 GCA_035696085.1 Bacteroidia bacterium
TATTCCAAAAGGAACTGTAGGGTTGGAACCTGTTTTATCAATATCATATAATCACAGAGGCCCGAACAGTACATTAGGTACAGGATGGGCTCTGGGAGGACTCTCCTCTATTACAAGAACTCAGTCTACTTTGTATCATGATAACTCCAATAAGCAGATAGATTTTTCAAGCACGGATCGTTTTACATTAGATGGCGCCCGTCTTATCAGCAGTGATTATAATGCTTATGACCCGGTATTCTATACAGAAATTGAGAGTTTTTCAAAAATTTCCTATTTACATTCTACTACATTCGGTAGGTATTTTACCGTTGAAACAAAAAATGGGATGATATCTGAATATGGAAATTCAACTTATGCGAGAGCTGGAAATGAACCATACACACTTGCTTGGTATTTAAATAAAGTAACTGACAAAAATGGAAATTATGTAGAATATAAATACAAAAAAGTAAATGGTCAGACTGTTCTTGATAAAATAATTTATACAGGTAATGCAGCAATGGGCTTAAACCCTTATAATTCTATTGAATTTGACTACTCTTTAAAAACAGATTCAAATAATGTATTTAGAGCAGGGCAAAATATCCAAGACAAAATATTGCTTCAAAAAATACGAGTTATAACCAAAGGGCAAACCTACAGAGAATATGAGTTAAAATATACCTTCGCTTATTTCTCTACTTCTGTTTTAACCGAAGTTATTGAACGCGGAAATTCAGGGGAGCAATTCAATTCAACCTTATTCCAATATAAGGATCTGAGCATCCCAACTCCGGTTACCACTAACCCCGCCACTCTTGTAAATAATTTAACATTTGAATATATAACCAGTGATTTAAATTCGGATGGGCTAACTGATTTTCTTGAAATATCGCCTGGTTCGAATGGTTCTTTAGCAAAAGTGTATCAAAATAACCGTTCTTCCAATTACCAAATCATTAACCCAACGAATATGCTTCCTGTTAATGAAACGGTTCAAAGGTCTGATTTTTATCCATATGATCAATCCAGTTTTGGATACCGGGAAATGGTAACAAGTGATTTTAATGGAGATGGATTTGAGGACTTTTGTTTTCTTACTAAGACAACCACTCAATTCAAAGTGTATGTTAGTCTGAATACGACCGGCACAAGAGGAGGAACGATTACATTTGGCAATCCAACATTAATTGCTACCTATAACATTGTAAACATGGTTGATAATTCCAGTACGGGTGTTTTGGCTGATGAATGTTGTTTACGTATTGGTGATTTTGATGGTGATTCAAGAGCAGATATTATTGCATTCCAAACATATGGAAAAGGATTTATCAATTCAAGGTATTACAGTATTAATCAAAGTACTATATACAGCCGTACATATCAAAATGTAACTGCTAAATTATTTTTGAATGGCAGTTTCGCTACGCCTGCCTTTTCGAATACATTTAGCTATCCACTTGATGGCCACAAATTCCTCTCCGTAAGAAACATGTATACCGCCGATTTAAATGGTGATGGGAAAGCTGAACTTTTAGGTGCTGAGAATTACGATCGTGAGTATTTTTTGTTTAATATAGCCACCGCACCTTCCGTAACTGCAACATTTATCGCTGAGCCAGTTGTATCTATAGCAGATAATATGACATTCTCGAAATCCGATTTTAAAAATGTTGGAGATTTCAATGGGGATGGAAATGCAGATGTATTATATGGTATTACTTCCGGAAGTTCATTTAACTATAAAATTGCCTATAGTCTAGGTAATTATTCCGTAGGTGGGCAATATCAATTTTATATAAAACCCATTAATCTTATTCCTCCATCTGTAAATAATCAATTCAATCAAACGAAATCCAATACTGCACACCTTGCAGCAGATGTTAACGGCGATGGAAAAACCGATATCATTGAATTCAAATCAACTGTTCCAAATAATCAATCTTATCTTTCACAAGATTTGCTTGTATATATTTCCACTGGAATTGATTTTTTTCAAAAACCATATGTACTAAACAATGCTTCTATCGTTGGGAGCGATACACGGTTTAATTTAGGTGATTTTAACGGAGATGGTGGGATTGACCTTTTTCTTTTTCGTGTTAGGGATTTAAATAACAACCTTCAGAATACAAATACAATCTATAATTTTAATATTTCTCCAACCAAAAATTTCCTGGAAACAGTTAGCAATGGACTTGGACAAAAATCCACATTTACATATGAAGCGATGAATGCGCAAACACCTGCTTCTTATATACCAGGTTCCGGATCTACATTTCCCGTTATGGATTTTCTAGGTTCCAGCTTTTTAGTTACACGCTTGGTTACAACTACTGGAACATTGTTAAATTCATATGGTGGAGCATCGGACTATACATATACATATGAAGGTGCGAAAATTCACAGACAGGGAAAAGGTTTTCTTGGATTTATGAAAACAACAGTATCAGAAAACTGCATTGCTTTTTATAAAAAGACTACACTTTCTACAAATACGTTAGACGGAGCTTCTTTCATTATATTACCGCAGAAACAGGAAACCTATATTGTGGATATAAATAGCCCTGTTACAACAACACAATATTCTTCAGCAGCGGTAAGCCTGGGCAATAAACGTTTTCTGGTAAAAACAAACTCATCTTCCACTCAAAACTTTTTGACAGGAATCAATAGTACGAGCGCTTATACTTATGATGCTTATGGAAACTTAACACAAGCGATAACCAATAATAACAGTGGATTGGAAGTTGAGCAAACCAACACGACGTATGGAACTTACGGTACGTGGGTACCCGCATCTCCTACTTCTGTGACAACGACAAATACCCGTAACGGTGAAACTGCTTTCACAAAAACAACTACGATGACATATGATAATCTGAATCGTATCACACAAAGCGTTGAATTTTCAGGACAATCAAAAAACATCACCACCGCCTTTACCTATGATGGTTATGGGAACGTGATAACCAATTCTGTTTCAGCACCGGGAGTATCTACGCGTACCTCTACGTTTGCATATGATGATATGGGTAGAAATGTCAAATCGAGCACCAACCCTTTGAACCAAATCACTGAAAACACATTGCATCCTGTTTGGGGCTTGGTCACAAATATTAAAGGTGTAGATGGTTTATCCATACAATACGAATATGATGGATTTGGGCGATTGAAAAAAACGATCCCGCCTAATGGAGGAGCTGTTGAACATGTTATTTCGTGGGCATTACAAAGCGGAGTCCCGGGAGCCACGTATTATACATGGGACAAGCATCCAACCCAGGCAGATGAAAAAATTTATTACACGCATGGTGGTCAGGTTTTAAAAAATGAAAAAGAAGGATTAAATGGACAAACCATATCTACACAAACTGTTTACTATCCTAATGGATTAGCATACAGTGAAACCGCTCCTAATAATGGATCCAATGGAATTACAACTACTTTTGAATATGATAAGTACTTCAGAATAATTAAAAGAACCACACCATTAGGTAGTGCAACTATTTCTTATGCTTTGGCTGGTAACCAATATACGATCACCGTTACACCGCCTTCAGGTCAACCTATAAAAAAAACGTATGATGCGACAAATAAATTAATTAAGGTGACTGATAACGGAGGTGATATTGTATACTCTTATTTAAGTAATGGGCAATTAAAGAACATCAATAATTTAGGTGTTGTCGTTGCATCTTTTGAATATGATAATATGGGTAATAAAACAAAGCTGATTGATAAAAACAGCGGTACAACTACCTATAATATCAATCCTTTCGATGAATTGATCTCGGAAACCGATAGTAAAAATAATACATATACCATGCAGTATGATAACATGGGCCGCATTACTCAACGTTCAGGTCCCGAAGGTGTTACTACCTATGAATATGTGACATCTGGTCCTGCTATCAATGCCGTAAGTAAGGTAACTGCGCCTAGCAATGTAGTTGATGAATACACATATGATAATTTGGGACGTGCGCAATCTGTAACAAAGAAGGTTACAGGACAAACATTTACTACATCATTTGCATATGACAATGATAATAACCTTTCCGAACTAATCTATCCATCTGGCTTTAAAGTGAAACGAGAATATTCAAATGGATATTTGGTAAAAGTTAAAAATGGATTAACAGATCAGCCTATATTTGAACTTACAAGCGTGAATGCGTATTCCCAACCAACAGAGTTCAAATTTGGAAATGGTTACAAAACAACACAAACATATAATGAATATGGGATGTTAAATTCCATTTATTCAAACAACCAGGCTTTAAACAAAACAGTTCAAAATTTAACGTATGCCTATAATTTGCAGACGGGGAATATGTCTGAGCGCAAGGATTTAACAAGATCGTTAACAGAAACGTTTGGTTATGACAACTTAAATCGTTTGACTTCTACTCAGGTAGGAACTGGTGCTCAAAAAGTAGTGACGTATGGTGCCAATGGAAATATTCTTACCAAAACAGATGTCGGAACGTATTCATATGATGCTAATAAAATTAATGCAGTGACTGGTATTTCAAATACAAACGGCACAGTTAATTTACTTACACAAGATCTTACGTATACTCCATTTAACCAGGTTCAAACAGTTAGTGAGAATAATAACATCCTCACACTTACATATGGAGCCGATTACATGCGTGCAAAAACTGAATTAAAGCAAGCTGCACAGGTTGTGTATACAAGATACTACGTTCCGGGATATGAAAAAACTGTTAAACCTACAGGCACACAAGAATTACATTACATTGAGTGTAACGGTAATTCCAATGCCATTTATGTGATTGAAAATGGAGTTGGAAAAATGTACTACATCCACAAAGATCATCTTGGATCGTTTTCAACTATTACAGATGAAACAGGTGCTGTTGTGGCGGAACAAAATTTCGATGCGTGGGGAAGAAAACGAAATCCTGCAGATTGGAGCTACAGTGCTGGTTCAAGCAATCCTAACTGGCTTTACAGAGGATACACCGGACATGAGCATTTAGAAGAATTTGCATTAATCAACATGAACGGCCGTTGTTATGACCCTATCATTTCCAGGATGTTAAATGCTGATAATTTTGTACAAGCTTCTGATAATACACAAAGCTATAACCGTTACAGTTATGTAATCAATAATCCTATCCGTTATAAAGATATGTCGGGTTATTGGTGGACATACGATGATTTGGCAATTGCGGCTGCAGGATTTATGGTTGGGGTCTGCTACCATGTTTACAAAACAGGAGAATTTAATGTAAGAACTATTATGACAGGATTCCAATTTGCTGCAGCAGCATGGTTGTCATGGAATACCCCTGGTATATCCGCATATGGGGCCGGAAATATCATTGGATCCATGATAGCTAATTTATCCATCAGTGAGATCGCTCCGCCTGTTACAATTGCTTCGGGAAATGGTTTCACACTGTCTGCTTCTATGGGGGGGTTTGCACCAAGTGGATTTGCACCCTCCATTAACATGAGTCTTAACTATAAAAAAGATTTTGATAATGGTGCTTACATCGCAGGAGGGGTGGAAGTGGGCGCTTCTTCAAGCAAAGCTTCAGAAGTAACAAAAAAATTTGGCAGCGAAGTTAGAATTGGCGGAGGTATAGAAGGTGGATCTATAAATGGTTTTGGAGCAGGCGTTAGTACAACTTATTTTGGTGAGTCTGATGGAACTACACAACGTGTAGGGACTATTATGCTGAGATATGGTGATTTCAAATTGCGCTACGATAACGATTGGCAATCAAATGCTAATATCATCAGTGATGGATTTGATCGCTTCCGAACCGCGGCACTTCAGGTATCCTATAAAGGCTTTAATGCCGGATTTAAAGTGGTAACTGGTGATCCAGGACCTCCTAATCAAAAACCTATAGGATGCATCGATGGACATGATACCTATATTGCGACGCCTAATTGGTCAAATCCAAATCAATACCGTTTGGGTGCATTGTACGGAGGATATCAAAATTTTCAGGTAGGTTGGAATTCAGAGCAAATTCGTCATCAAATACAAAATAGGTTTGCACACGATATTCTTCAACACGGAGGAGCAAAATGGTTTGAGGTATTGCAAATTCAGCCGAGTATGTACGGTTCTTATGGAAATAGGTATTATTACTCCTCCTGGTAAAAAGCATAAAAATAAAAAGACGAAAATAGGGATTCTATTTTCGTCTTTTTATTTTCCAATATTTTACAAATAAGTTTCCAACAACTCCGCCATCTCCTTTTGCAACACCATCGCTTCTTCTCTCGCCTTCTCTGCAAAATCATTTCCGTTGCTTGCATAAATAATTCCGCGGGAAGAATTTACAAGCAAGCCACATTGTTTGTTCATTCCATATTTAGCAACATCTTCCAGGCTTCCTCCTTGTGCACCTACACCAGGCACCAATAAAAAATGATCAGGAATTATTTTTCGAATGTCTTTTAGCATCGCTGCTTGCGTGGCTCCTACCACATACATCATGTTGGATGCATCTCCCCATTTCTTGGAAGTTGTCAAGACTTGTTCAAACAATTTTTTTTCTTTTCCTCCGTCGGTTGTTGCCAAACGAGCGGTTTGAAAATCCAATGCCCCTTTGTTGGAGGTTAATGCCAACAAAATAACCCATTTGTTTTTATATTCTAAAAAAGGTGTTACGCTATCTTCGCCCATATAGGGTGCAACCGTAATGGAGTCAAAATTCAATGTTTCCAGAAATGCTTTTGCATACATTTTTGAGGTGTTACCAATATCACCACGCTT
>DASRRA010000422.1:0-9963 GCA_035696085.1 Bacteroidia bacterium
ATTCCACGCTCCAGGACAATGATTTTCAGTTTAGGCGATTGTCTTTTGAGCCACAACGCAGCACTGAGTCCAACAATGCCACTTCCGATAATTGCAACATCAATCCTCTTAAAATAAGTATCTCTTTCCCAGTAACTCAGAGCCATTTATGAATAATTGAATGTTAAAAAGTTATTGGCTTTACACTGTAACCTTAATGCTGTATATAAGTATATATATTGCGTTATAAAAGTATAAATAATATCGACAAAGAAAGATTTCAAAGTTTTTTGTTCGATATTTGTTACGACGAAATCATTATTTTGAATTAACTGATAATCAGTGATAGTATGATTTTTTACCCAGCGGCTTCCCCAATACATTTATATTCTAAAGCGCTATCTTCATTTATTATCTCCTTGTTGTTTTTCCTATTCACGTCTTCTTCTTTAAATGCCCAATTTCTTTATGAGATTGATGGAACAGTTACCACCGGTTCAAAAAAACTGGACGGTGCGGTGGTAACACTTTTTAAGGGAGGTACACAGGTCAAGCAAGTATCTACACCATCGAACGGTAAATTTAGTATCAGTCTCGATCAGGAATCTGAATACACGATGACGGTTACAAAACCAGGTTTCATTACAAAGAAATTTGTTTTTTCAACGAAAGGAATGCCTACCGATATAGCAAAGAACTATGAGGGAGGGGCTAAACCAGAGATTTCCATTTTTGAAATTCCGAAAGATCCTGCGGTTGTATCCCAGGTCAATTCTATTTTGGCTCAACCCATGGCCAAATTTATTTATGATCCAACGGAACAGGATATTGTTTTTGATAAAGCGTATTCCGAATCCATGCTTCAGGAATTGAACCGTTTGAGTCAGTTGGAAAAAGAGGTGAAGAAAAAACAAGAGGAGGAAGAAAAAAATAAGCAAGCCGGAGTAGCCGCTGTAGAGGGGCATTACAAAGAAGTAATTGCGAAAGCAGATGCAGCATTTGGAAAAAAAGATTATGCGACAGCCAGAGCAGGTTATCAGGATGCATTGACAATTAAACGAGCAGAACCCTATCCACTTGGAAAAATCAGCGAGATTGATAAGCTACTTGCCGATGCATCCAAAAATTCGCAATTGGAAGCTGATTACAAAGCAGCTATTGCCAAAGGAGATGCATCCTTTGGATCCAAGAGTTACGATGCTGCTAAAAGTAGTTATACCGATGCATTGAAATTAAAGCCGGCAGAAAGTTATCCGAAATCAAAATTGGATGAGATCGACAAATTGTTAACCAGCGAATCGAAAAACAAAGAACTGGATGCTAAATACAATGCAGTTATAGCCGCTGCCGACAAAGCATTTGGTGCTAAAACATATGATGCCGCTAAAACATCTTACACCGAAGCATTGGCGCTGAAATCATCCGAAAAATATCCCAAAGCACAGTTGAATGAAATTGATCGTTTGATTACCGAGCAGAATAATAAAAATAAATCGGCTGCTGAACTACTTGAAAAATACAAGGCTGCTATTGCCAAAGCAGATGCTTCGTTAAAAGATAAAGCCTATGATGATGCGAAGAAAGCATATAAAGATGCACTATCTTATAAACCACAGGAACAATACCCGAAAGAAAAATTACAAGAGATTGATAATTTGTTAGCGAAAGAGGCTGGTGCAAAGGAGTTGGACCAACGGTATGCGGCAGTCATTTCAAAAGCAGACAAAGCGTTGGGAGCAAAGGATTATGCTGCAGCGAAAAGCGGATATAATGAAGCCCTGACGATTAAATCTGCAGAATTGTATCCCAAAGCAAGACTTGCGGAAATTGATAAAGCAATGGCTGATTTAGCAAAAGCATCTGCAGATAAAGATCGCCTTTCCAAAGAAAAAGAATTGAATGATCGCTACCTGGCTATCGTCGCAAAAGCGGATAAAGCGATGGGAAATAAAGATTATACAGCTGCAAAAGCAGGATACAATGAGGCATTGGGAGTTAAATCTATGGAGCAGTATCCGAGGATAAAAATTGTTGAAATTGATAAATTGCTGGCGGAAATGGTTTCAAAAGAAGCTGCTGAAAAAGACCGCCTGGCAAAAGATAAAGCTGCGAATGAAAAATATGCAGCAGCAATTGCAAAAGGGGATGCTGCATTCACAGCAAAAGATTATAGCAATTCGAAGAACGCTTATATAGAAGCGGCTAATTATAAACCTTCTGAAAAATATCCAATTGAAAGAATCCAGGCTATTGACGCCTTGCTTGCAGCAAATGCGAAAGAGCAGGAACAAAGATACAAAACCGCTCTTGCAAAGGCGGATGCAGCTTATGCAGGAAAGGATTATGTAAATGCGAAATCCGCTTACACAGAGGCGAGTTCCATTAAAAGTACGGAAGTGTATCCAAAAGATCAGATCGCCAAAATTGATCAGTTGCTAGCAGAGGCCAACAAAGAAAAAGATTTGAAAGCAAAATACACAACGGCGATTGCTGCCGGAGATGCCGCGATGCTTAAAAAAGATTATACAGCTGCTTTAGCCAGCTTTAAAGATGCACAAACACTTAAACCGGCAGAACCTTATCCAAACAATAAGATTTCGGAGATCAAAAGAATAACGGATGAATTGGCAAGAGGCAAAGAAAAAGAAAAGCAATATGCGGATATAATTGCAAAGGCTGATAAATTGCTGGCTGCAAAAGATTATAAAAATGCAAAAAGCGCTTATTTAGATGCTTCTATTATTAAACCAACAGAACAGTATCCAAAAGACAAAACGCGTGAAATTGACAACATTCTTAACCCAAAAACAGTTGTTACACCGACAGCAGATACAAAGAGTAAGGATGATTTCCGCAATGAGCTAGCAAAAAAATACCCTCAGGGAATTACTGAAGAATCAGCAATGGAAGGAAATTTAAAAGTGGTTAGACGTATTGTAGTGAGTGGATCGGAAGCACATTTGTATTTGAAAAAAATGACTTCATTCGGAGCTATTTATTACTTCAAAGATGACGTATCTATTACCGAAGCAGAATTTGTAAGAGATACGGAAGCAAAAAAGTAGTTTGGGGCCAAGATTATTTGTACATTTGCGCATCAAAATTTATTATTAAAATGAAATCGTTTACAACTCCGCGTTTTTGGTTTTTAACAATGGCTGTTTTAATTGCAGCAATTAGTCGCATATTTCCACATATCCCAAATTTTACTCCGATTGCTGCTATGGCGCTGTTTGGAGGGGCTCAGTTTAAAGATAAAACATCCGCTTTTATTATACCGCTTTTGGCTATGTTTATTAGCGATTGTATCCTGGAGTACACAATGGGATGGGGATTTCATAACACCATCCTCTATGTATATGCCAGCTTCATATTGATTACCTGCATTGGTATGTATGTAAAAAAAAATATTACAATACAGTCTGTATTAATGGGCTGTTTAGCTTCTTCTATGTTGTTTTTTATAATTACCAATTTTGGTGTATGGGCAGCTTCAGGGTTTCAGAATGGTGCTGCTGGATTAACGACGATGTACGTAGCAGGAATCCCCTTCTTCGGTCCTACCGTAGCGGGCGATTTGTTTTACAATGGAATACTTTTTGGGTCTTTTTACTTAGCACAAAAAAGGATACCTGCATTAATTAAAGCATAATTAAAAGTAATACTGCGTGCGCAGAAGCTCTTTAGAGCGGAGGCGTATATTGCAAAATCCTTCATTTAAAGCTAAATGAAGGATTTTTAATTTTAAAAGGATCATGAGCATTCAACGTTTTTTATTTTTTTTATTTTTTGTTTGTATAGTAAGTTGCGAGGCCCCCCTTGTAACATTTGAGCTGCCTCAACCTCTGGAAGCAAAAGATCAACCGCGTTTTCCTAAAAATTTAATTGGAAAATATTTAAGTACGCTGGATAGCAGCATTATCACCATAACAGACAGTGTTATTTCCAGGGGATTTAATATCAAGTTTGTGATGTGCAAAAAAGAGCTGGATACCATGAAACAATGCGTATTGCAAGCTGATACACTGTTTAATAAACTGACAAATGAAAAAATCTGTATCATCAATATCCGAGATACGTTGTATACTCCTTTTCACTTACAAGATACATTATTCTTCATTTCAGAGAAAGGAATTTTGAGAAAGGATAAAGGCTATTATTTTTTAAATATGAAATACCGCGAAGGCTGGGAGGTGCAAAAGCTGGAGTTTGCAAAGGGTAAGCTTAATTTATGTAGTATTTCCGATATTGCTGAAATTGAAGATTTGAAACAAATTACAGAAAACGCAACCGATTCATCGCTTCAATTTAATCCTGATAAAAAACAATTCCGCAAGTTTATAAAATCAAAAGGCTTTAGCAAAAAGGAAGAGTTTATTAAGCTTAAATGATGTAATAGGTAATATTTAATATGCAATTGACAAACTTCGTGTCATTACATATTAAATATTACGTATTACATTTATCAGGTCTGAATTACCCCAACATTATATTGCTTCGTAATAGGCGCATTATTAGCCATTTTTAGCCCTTCTGAAATCCATTTGCGTGTATCCATTGGGTGAATGATAGCATCCATCCACAAACGCGCTGCGGCGTAGTAAGGGGTAGTTTGCGTATCGTATTTATCTTTTGTTTTGTTAAACAATTCTGTTTCTTTTTCCGGGGTAATGGTTTCGCCTTTTGCTTTCAAAGCAGCTACTTCAATTTGCACCAATACTTTTGCTGCCTGTGCACCACCCATTACAGCCATTTGAGCCGTAGGCCAACCAACAATTAATCGCGGGTCATAGGCTTTTCCACACATGGCATAATTTCCCGCTCCGTATGAATTACCTATCACTACCGTAAATTTAGGAACGACAGAGTTTGCCATGGCATTCACCAGTTTGGCTCCATCTTTTATAATTCCGCCATGTTCGGATCTGGAACCCACCATAAAGCCAGTCACATCCTGCAGGAACACCAGAGGAATTCTCTTTTGATTGCAATTCATAATAAAACGAGCAGCTTTGTCAGCGCTATCACTATAAATAACACCACCGAATTGCATTTCGCCTTTTTTACTTTTGACTACTTTCCGCTGATTTGCAACAATACCAACGCTCCAACCATCGATGCGGGCCAAACCGCACAAGATGCTTTGCCCGTATCCTTCTTTGTATTCCTCAAAATCAGAGTCATCCACAATTCTCGCAATGATTTCATGCATATCGTATTGCTGATCACGGGAAGCCGGTATAATTCCAACCATTTCTTTTGGATCTTTTTTAGGTGCCTTAGCTGCTTCGCGATTAAAACCGGCTGTTTCTGTCGCTCCAACTTTGCTCATAATGTTACGGATGCGCGTAAGGCAATCTTTATCATCCTTGCATTTATAATCGGTTACACCTGATATTTCGCAATGTGTAGTGGCCCCACCTAATGTTTCATTGTCAATGGTTTCACCTATGGCAGCTTTTACAAGGTAAGAGCCGGCCAGAAATATACTTCCGGTTTTGTCTACGATCATCGCTTCATCACTCATGATGGGAAGGTAAGCGCCACCGGCCACACAACTACCCATTACAGCGGCTATTTGCAAAATCCCCATGCTACTCATTACGGCATTGTTACGGAAAATGCGACCGAAGTTTTCTTTGTCTGGAAATATTTCATCTTGCATCGGTAAATACACGCCTGCGCTATCTACCAAATAAATGATTGGTAAACGGTTTTCCATCGCTATTTCCTGAGCACGAAGATTTTTCTTCCCGGTGATGGGAAACCAGGCACCTGCTTTTACAGTAGCGTCATTGGCTACTACAATGCATTGTTTTTTGCTTACATATCCAATGATTACCACGACACCTCCGGAAGGGCAACCACCGTGTTCAGGGTACATGTCTTCGCCTGCAAATGCGCCAATTTCTATGGTTTCCGAGTTTTCATCCAGCAGGTAAGTAATGCGTTCCCGGGCGGTCATTTTTCCTTGCTCGTGCAATTTTTCAATTTTGCTTTTTCCTCCGCCTAAGTGAATTTTCTCCAGCTTTTTTTGCATGGCAGAAATGAGCAACTGCATTTTGTCCTCGTTCTTATTAAATTCTAAGTTCATAAAATGTAATGATTATTGATTTTAGAGTGCTATTGATCTTATTACAAAGTTGGCAAATATACTAAAATCCGGGAACCCTTTTCAGGGCTCCTTATCAGATATAATCCAAGGCTTTGGAGCCGGTATTGAACAATAGATCCACAATGCTTAAATTTGGAAGAAAACCGTGTTTGGTCTCAAACACCTGCATATAGGGGATTACCTGGAAATTGGAATCATTAAAAGCTGGATTTTTTTCAGAGAACAATTCCCGCAGATCCGTTTTATCATCAGGTGTTTTAATATATTCAGCTGTAAAGGAATACTGCTTTTTTAATTTCAGCAATTGCAATATTTTTTGTTGGATGGACTCATTGAAATCCACTAAATAATCATGTTTTTTACTCGCATAAAAAGGTTGAAGATCATCTTCATAATATTCAAAAAAAGGAGAGCGCCTGTATGCTGATTCCAATGTTCGCCAATGCAATTTAAGCCAATCGTAATCATATGAAATTTTGACTTCTTTCATACTTTGGCGGTGATTTCTCTTAATGAGGGGAATACTTAGTATTAACGGGCCGTTTGGCGAATAGATGGCACACCTGCTCCGGTAAGTTTGTTTAGGTAAATGTTCAAAGTGTTCTATTTCGCAGTGTTCAAATCGTTTTAATTTGGAATAATAGTTAAGTGGCCCGAGGTAGCTTGTTGGCAATAATACGGCGTTCATTGTATGAATTTAATTGTTGCGCGAAGATAAGGCTAAACTCAGGCATTTTCATCAAAAATATTCTGCTTGTTTTGCGATTCCTTTTTAAATATTTCATAATATTGTAGTGCTCAAAGAAACTGATGAAAATCAGCGCCAACGTTTCCATTCGCAACTAAAAAACGCATTCGTAAATTATATAAATTAATTAATCATGTTAACTAAAGAAATGACAAAAGTTCACAATTTCAGTGCAGGTCCTGGTATTTTACCTGCTGAAGTATTAAAACAAGCAGCAGAAGCCTGTATCAATTTTGACAATTTAAGTCTCTCTCTTCTTGAGATTTCACACCGTAGCAAGAACTATGAGGCTGTAATTGCAGAAGCGCGTGCATTGGTAAAAGAACTTTTGGGGTTAAATGATAATTATCAGGTATTGTATTTAGGTGGTGGAGCAAGTTTACAATTTGCAATGGTGCCTTACAACTTATTGAGAACAGAAGGAACTGCCGGTTATTTGAACACCGGTGTATGGGCGAGCAAAGCGATTAAAGAAGCAAAAATAATTGGTAACACAGAAGTTGTTGCTTCTTCTGAAGATAAAAAATTCACATACATTCCAAAAGGATATACTATCCCTAGCAATTTAGATTATTTCCACATTACTTCCAACAATACCATTTACGGAACTCAAATTAAAGAATTCCCAAAATCGCCCGTACCATTGGTATGCGACATGAGTAGTGATATTTTCAGCCGCAAAGTAAACGGAAATGATTTTGCATTGATCTATGCTGGAGCTCAAAAAAATATGGGCCCTGCGGGTGCAACAATGATTGCTGTTGATCAGACAAAATTAGGAAAAACGGGTCGCAAAATGCTTTCAATGCTGGATTACCAGGTTCACATCAAAGGAGACAGCATGTACAATACGCCTCCGGTATTCCCGATTTATGTGACATTGTTAACATTGCAATGGTTAAAAAAGAATGGTGGAGTAACCTGGATAGAAAAAGTAAACCAGGAAAAAGCAGATACGTTGTATAAAGAGATTGATCGTAACAGCTTATTTAAAGGTACAACTGCAAAAGAAGATCGTTCGAACATGAACGTAACATTTGTAATGGATAAACCAGAGTTGGAACCTGAATTCGATAAATTAACAAAAGCAGCAAACCTGAGTGGTTTACGTGGTCACCGTGATGTAGGTGGTTACCGTGCTTCTTTGTACAATGCATTACCATTGGAAAGCGTGAAAGCGTTAGTGGAAGTGATGCAGGAGTTTGAGAAAAAATTTGCATAGGCCTTCGCTGAAGCTCCGGCCTACGCAGTAACGCAACGTCAAAGGTTTTAAAAACCTTTGACGTTTTCTTTTTCCTTAGCATTAAAAATCCTCATTAATATTTTTTTTGCCTGAAATGCTTGATATTTAAACGATCCAATCGTAATGAGATTAATGATTAATAAAAATCCTAAAAAGAAGAAAGCCGTCTCTTGAAAACTTTTATCAAAAAAAATCCATAGTAGTAAGTTTAGTAGAAAAAGAGCAGCGCTGAAAATAAAGAAAAAACGAAATAGCTTGTAAGCATGAGGCTTTAAGCGTATATTCAATTCAATACTTGTTTTATAATCTGTTGTTGAAATTATGCCATTAATTATTGGCAACAGCTCGTCTCGATAAATTGCAATTCTTGAAATTGTAAATTCGGTGGTTTCAATTGTTCCATAAAATGGCTTGGAAGCTTTTGAAAAAGGTGCTGGAACAGGCGGGTCTTGTCTCGGATCAACTTCTTTTTTTAAGCGAGTTATCATTGACTCTTTTGAATCTTGACTAATTAGTTGACAGACTTCAATTGGTGCTAATCCTTTAAATTTCATTTCAATTGTCTAATATTTAATTATCCTCTTTCTTTAGCATTTTTGGCATTTAAAAGCTCTGCTAAAATTTTCTTAGCCTTCGTCACTTCAAATTTAAAAGGTAAAAAGAACGCCAAACTTCCAACAAACAATAATAAAAAAGGAGTCAGATCCCTGACTTCATAAACTCCGTTGTAACATAAAAATACAATAGATGCGGTACATAAAATCACAACAGCAATGATCCAAAAGCGTATGAATGCAGCAACAGGAGATTGCAAACGCATCGTTACTTCTACTACTGTTTTATTATTTTTACTAAGAACATTTCCCGAGATGATGGGCACAAACGTTTGATTATAGCTTACTATCCGGGTAATGGTAAATTGATCTTTATCCATTTTTCCCGAAAAAGGTTTTGCTGGTTTGGAAAAAAGAGCAGGTTTACGCACTTCCTGTTTGGTATCAATATTTTTTTTCAAAATGGTTAACATATGAGCAACACTGTGATTGGTGATAAATGTGCAATTGACAACAGGACATAGTTTTTTAAATTTCATTGGAATGTTCACTTGCATTTAAATGGAAAAGAAGTAACTCCTTAGCTTTCTTTACTTCGTACCGAAATGGGAAGATAAATAGGAGAGATCCCATAAGGAACATCCCGTAAGGAATTAAGATCATAAAATCTTTAGAAATTTTAGGATCATGCGCTTTTAAGTTCGCAATTAGCATAATGGTCATAATCAAACAAAAAAGTCCAACTACGCTCAACCAAAAGGTAATGAATGCAAGGACAAAATAATTTACACGCATTTTGATATCAATAATTGTCTGATTGCCTAAACTGGATAGACTTCCGGTAATTATTGGTAGAAAAGAGTTTCTATGATAGATAGTGCGGGAAATAACAAAGTGATTTTCTTCAACTTTTCCAATAAATTCTTTTTGACTCACATATCGGAAAAGAGAAAAAGTAGGTTGTCGGTTAGCATCCACCAATCGCGCTAAGTTTATCCGTACGGTTTCTATTTTATCATTGGATATAAAGGTAAATGATCGGAAGGGGAATAAATTTTTGAATTTCATTTAAACAGATTTACCATTTCAAAAACTCTGCAATTTGTTTCTCCAGCACCTTGATGGTATTTTCATCTTTCATTTTTCCTTGCCCGTCAAGAATTGATAATACGCTGGAAACCGGTAACTTATTGGGGTGCACATAAATCCCTAAATAATGCAAAACACCGGTTAGGTGGTCTAAGCCACGGAGGTTGCCAGCTCTTCCGGAAGAAACCCCCACCAGGGCGGCTTTTTTGCCACGGTTCAAATCAGGATGAACTGC
>DASRRA010000423.1:0-11708 GCA_035696085.1 Bacteroidia bacterium
GATCGCGTAACAGCTATCATTAAAGCTGATTCTAATCATCTAATAATTGGGACAGATCACAGTGGTGCGTTTAGAATGGATATTCATAAAAACAAATTTGAAAAAATTGTTTTAACCAATGATGCACTCTCCAATTCCGTAAATGCCATTGCAGACAACGAAAATGGAACCTGGATCGCAACCAAAAATGGAATTTTTAAATTGGACAAGGATGCGAAAGTTTTGACGCATTACACTACAGAAACTGGTCTTACACACAATAATATAAATCATGTTTTCCTGGACAAGTCCAATACACTTTGGGTTGCCACACACAGCAATTTTATTACTTCTATTTCAGAAAGCGGAACACTTAAAAACAAAAAAATATACAATGGTTCTGATTTGATTAACATCACCGGAATTTTGAAGGATCAACAAGGAAATATTTGGATTGTGACGATGGGTAATGGCGTATTTCGCTTAAATAAAGATGACACCATCACTTCTTTTAACACTTCCAACAATGATTTAAAATCCAACTACTGCTATAGCATTATTGATGATGGTGCAGGCAATATATGGATTGGTCACCGTATGGGCTTAAGCCGTATCAAAGGAGATGTTGTTAAAACGTATGGAAAAGAAGAAGGGATAACCGGCGATTGCAACTTCAATACATTTTTGAAAGATGTAAATGGCAATGCCTGGTTTGGAACTACAGATGATGCCATTATGTTTGATCCTAACAAGGATAAAAAAAATCTGACAGCTCCTATCATCAATATCACATCTATAAAAATGAATGATAAAAATATTGATGCTTCTAAAAACATTGATCTTCCCTATGACGATTATAAATTAAGAATTGATTTTATCGGTGTGAGCTTTAAAGCGAACTCCCGCATCATGTACCAATACAAACTGGAAGGATACGATGCAGAGTGGTCTGATAAAACATATAGCAATTATGCGCAATACGGAAAGTTAGTAGAAGGTGATTATACTTTTTTATTAAAAGCCTATAACAGTGATGGCGTTAGTAATCCTATTCCATTGAGCGTACACATTCACATCGCTCCTCCATTATGGAAAAGCCCTTGGTTCATTATTTTAGTGATTGCAGGAATTATTTACGGTTTCTATTTGATCGTTAAAATAAGGGAGTCCAATCACCGCAGGTTCCAGGCTCAACTGCAAAAAGCCTTAAATGAAAAAACAAGAGAGGTAATTATTCAAAAAGAAGAGATTGAAAAGAAAAATAAAGATATCACCGATAGTATCCGTTATGCAAAACGAATTCAGGATGCTTTGTTACCGGATTTGGAAAAGCTGAAACAAATTTTTCCGCTCTCCTTTGTATTCTTCCAGCCAAGAGATATTGTTAGTGGTGACTTCTACTGGTTTGAACAATATGGCAGTCGCCTGATCATTGTATGCGCTGATGCAACCGGGCATGGTGTACCTGGTGCCTTCATGAGTATGATTGGTACCACCTTGTTAAAAGATATTACGAGCAGGCCCGATATTGTTTCTCCTGCTCAAACATTGGATGTATTGGATAAGGAGATTAAAAACCTCCTGCGTCAAAATGATGATGACCAGGATCACACACATGATACAGTAGATATCATCATTTGTGAAATTGATTTGGAAACCTACTTTATGCGCATGTGCTCTACAAGGAGATCCATGTTTATCTCCATCAACAATGAATTGACAACGTTCAAAAAAGAGAAAGAAAATTCAGAATCAGAATTGTTGTATGAAAACCGCAGCATTCAATTGCACAAAGGTGATACACTTTACATGTTTACAGATGGATACCCGGATCAGTTCGGTGGTGAGAAGAGCAAGAAAATAAAAATCTCCAACATGAAACTCATGCTGGAGCAAATTCAAACCTTACCGATGAGCCAACAGGCTATGATTGTAGATCGTTATTTTAACCGCTGGAAAGAAGGACACGAGCAAGTGGATGACGTGTTGTTCATCGGAATAAAATTATAAAAGGATCACTTCGTTTTCTCCAACGCTTGTTCTATATCCGCAACAATATCAATTATATTTTCCAATCCTACGGAAATACGCACCAATCCGGGTGTTATACCCACACTTAAACGTTCTTCTTCTGTCAGCTTTGCATGTGTGGTAGATGCCGGATGTGTAGCAATCGTTCTGGAATCTCCTAAATTTGCGGTGAGGGAGCACAATTGCAGCGCATCTAAAAATTTACGTCCACGCACTACACCACCTTTGATATTAAAGGCTACGATCCCTCCGCCTAAACTCATTTGCTTTCTGGCCACTTCATATTTTGGATGAGAAGTTAAAAACGGATAGCGTACACGTTCGACTTCCGGATGATTCTCCAGCAAGGATGCTAATTTATGTGCACTCTGTGAATGACGTTCCATACGGATGGAAAGTGTTTCCAAACTTTTTGATAACGTCCAGGCATTGAATGGCGACATAGAAGGTCCTGAGCTGCGGCAGAATGCATAGATTTCTTTAATCAATTCACTTTTCCCTACAACCAATCCACCCAACACGCGACCTTGCCCGTCAATGTATTTAGTTGCTGAATGGGTTACTAAATGCGCACCATATTCAATCGGTCGTTGAATAAAAGGTGTTGCAAAACAATTGTCCACATTCAAAATCAGGTTATGTTTTTTTGCAAGAATACCAAGCCATTCCAGATCAACAATATCCAGCCCGGGATTAGATGGAGTCTCAACAAAAATCATTTTTGTGTTGGGTTGAATCAACGACTCCCAGGTTTCTGGTTTGTTCACATCTGCATAAGTATGTGTAATTCCCCATTTCGGAAGAAACTTCGTGAGCAACGTATGTGTGGAACCAAAAATAGAGCTCGAAGATAAAATATGATCTCCTGTTTTTAGTAAGGCCATAAAGCTTGCGAAAACAGCAGCCATACCGGATGCAGTAGCATAACCTGCTTCAGCACCTTCCAGCAAACACATTTTATTTACCAGCTCGGTCGTATTGGGATTGGTAAATCGGCTGTAAATATTTCCTTCCAACTCATCAGCAAACATAGCACGCATTTCCTCCGCATCATCAAACATGAAACTGGAGGTTAAATACATCGGTACTGAATGCTCTTTATTTCCGCTGCGCTCAGTTTGCGTACGGATAGCATTTGTTTCAAACTTTTTCATAAAATCTTTTATTTTAATACCAGTAGTTTTACCGTCGGATTCATTGAGCCTTCGCTGAAGCTACGGCCTACGCAGTAACGCTCACTTTATAAGTAATTTTTGCACCGGCAAGTTCAAGTGTTCTTGCAACAGAGCAGTATTTTTCTACTGACAAGGCAACAGCACGCTCTGCTTTGTCTTTATCAATATTTCCTTTTAATTTAAAATGAAGAACGACGGATTCCCACAAGGCAGGTTCTTTACCTGTCTGACGTTCCGCATCAATACTAATTTCAAAACCGTCTACCTGTTGCTTTTGCTTTTTTAGAATTAATGCAATATCAATGGCGCTACAACCTCCCAATCCCATGATTAACATTTGCATAGGACGTACACCTTTGTTTTGTCCACCAATGGTTTCACTGCCATCCATGTGAGCAATGTTTCCTGTTTCACTTTTTGCTTCAAAGTGAAAATCACCATCAACTCTTTTTAATTCTATCCGCATAAGAAATATTTTTAACGCTATCAAAGGTACGCATAAATACCTTAATTTTGTAAGCCTAATCTCAATTCTTCTTATAGATATTATGGAGATGGGAGCCGACTATTATGAGTAAACAATTTTTTACATACCGCCAACCGCTTAAGCTGGAAGCCGGTCAAACCCTTAACAGCGTTGACATCGTTTATCATACCGCTGGAACATTGAATGCCGAGAAGAACAATGTTATTTGGTTTTGTCACGCGCTTACTGCAAACTCAGATGTGCTGGATTGGTGGAGCAGCCTATGTGGTGAAGGTTTAACCTTTGATCCTTCCAAGCATTTTATTGTATGTGCGAATATCCTGGGTTCCTGCTATGGTTCTTCAGGCCCGTTAACTTTGAGTCCGGAAGATGGAAAACCCTATTTCAGCAGGTTTCCTCAAATAACAATACGCGATATGGTACAAGCCCATATTGCCTTACGTAAGCATTTGAACATTCCTAAAATCAACACCCTTATTGGAGGCTCTATGGGTGGCTACCAGGTGCAGGAATGGGCATTGATGGAACCTGAAGCTGTTGACCAAATTGTATTATTAGCAACCGGTGCACAGGAATCAGCCTGGGGAATTGCCATTCATACTGCTCAACGCTTAGCTATAGAAACGGATAGCACCTGGAAAGATTTAAATCAGCAAGCCGGTGCTAAGGGTTTGAAAACAGCCAGAGCCATTGGTATGCTTACCTATAGAAACTATGAGCAATTTGTAAAAAACCAAACCGATCCGGAGCATAAACTAGATGATTATAAAGCCGCTTCGTATATTGATTATCAAGGCGAGAAGCTGGTGAAGCGATTCAATGCATTCAGCTATTGGATCCTCACAAAAGCGATGGATAGCCACAACATTGGGCGTAACAGAGGAAAGGTAGAGGATGTATTAAAAACGATTCGTGCGAAAACACTTGTTATTGGTATTTCTACTGATTTTCTTTGCCCGGTGGCGGAACAAAAATTTATTGCACAACATGTCCCTGGTGCCCGTTACGTGGAAATTAATTCACCTTACGGGCATGATGGATTCTTAATTGAAGGAAAACAAATAGGAGATGCGATAACTCAATTTTTGGGTTAAAGCATCTCCTATGCTATTTTTAGAGTAAGTATTTTATTTTTCGATCGGTACTTCGCCTCCCGACATGCCGCCTAAATCACGGTCAAAAAAGTACAAGCCGCTTTTATCATTTCCAATGAATTTTAATTTGTCCAATACTCTCCTGGACAATGCTTCTTCTTCTATTTGTTCGGAAACATACCATTGTAAAAAGTTATGGGTCGTATAATCTTTTTCTTTCAAACAAATTTCTACCAGGTTATTAATTTCTCTTGAAACCAATTCTTCGTGTTTCAATACTTCCTGGAAAACATATTGAACCGATTGGAATTTTTGTGGCTGTTGTTTTAATGCAGGAATTAATGCTCTTCCACCACGTTCATTCACATATTTAACAAGTTTTAACATGTGTGTACGTTCCTCATCAGAATGTGTATACAAAAAGGAAGCAACACCTTCCAACCCCTCCGTTTCTGCCCACGATGCCATGGCCAGGTAATATTGTGATGAAGCTGCTTCCAGCTCTATTTGCTTGTTTAAGGCGGTTTCTACTTTTTTTGATACCATAATTCGTGTAGGATTAGTTGGTTAAAATGCAGTGGTTTTAAGTTATAAACTTCATTCAAAGTTAATAGATTTTACAATAAATTCAACTTCCTTTCGGATAAAAACTAGTAAGATTGTGTACCTTTGAATGGTATAACAAAATCGATTCAATTCTCGTTGTATCTATAGAATGAGCCAGAATAATTACAACATATTAATTGAAAAATTAAATCAATTCATACGCAAGTATTATAAAAATTTGCTGTTAAGAGGAGCGATTTATAGTACCGGGTTGTTGTTTCTTTTTTTTATTTCTGTTACACTGCTTGAATCAGTTGCACACTTCAATATTCCGGCGCGAACCATTCTTTTCTATACCTTTTTGTTCGCTAGTCTTTTTATACTTGTCAAATATATAGCTATCCCTTTCATGGGACTTTACCGGCTTCGCAAAACGCTAAGCTATGAGCAGGCTGCAACCATTATTGGAAATCATTTTTCAACTGTTCAGGATAAATTATTGAATGTATTGCAATTGCAAAAACTTTCCGGCACTTCCGAAACCAATGTGGTAGCTGTTGACTTGTTAAATGCCAGCATTGATCAGAAAATCCTGGAACTAAAACCCATTCCTTTCACCTCCGCTATTAATTTATCAGAAAATAAAAAGCATGTAAAGTATGCGCTGATTCCGGTGTGTTTGGTCATCTTTATTTTATTTGCTGCACCCAGCCTTATTAAAGATAGTACGAAACGATTGGTTGCACATGGGCAGTACTTTGAAAAGGAGGCCCCTTTTCAATTTGTGATCACCAATACGAATTTAAAAACCGTTGCTCAAAAAGATTTCGAATTAAAAATAAAAATAACCGGTGATGAGATCCCCGAGAATGCTTACATCGACATTGATGGAAATGAATTTAAGCTTTCCAAAGAAAACATAGTGAACTTCAGTTACCTCTTCAAAAACGTACAAAAAAATATTCCTTTCCAATTAACCGCCGATGGTTTTAAGTCGAAGGAGTATGAACTCATTGCCTTGCCAAATCCCATTTTACTGGATTTTGACATCACGCTAAACTATCCTGCCTATCTGAACAAAAAAGATGAGTTCATTAAAAACACAGGAGACTTAGTAATACCGGCTGGTACAAAAGTGAACTGGAATTTTAACACACAAAACACAGAAGAATTGTTTTTGAGTTTCAGTGACACAACTTTTACTGTGAGCCCTTCTGCTCAAAATAAATTCAGCTATTCCCACCGGTTATTTAAGGATAAAACCTATGCAGTTAAAACGGCCAACCATTTTTTAAAGAGTGCAGATTCCGTATCCTATTTAATCAATGTGATCCCGGATACCTATCCAAGTATCGACATCCAGGAGAAAAAAGATTCACTTTCTACCAAACGTTTCTTTTTTACAGGTGAAGTAAAGGATGACCATGGATTCAATAAACTCACCTTTAATTACCGCTTTATTGTGAACAATGATTCAGCTGTAACGGACAAAACGGTTAAGCTCACCACGAATTCTGCTCCCATCTTTATCAATAAAAATGTAACACAGGATCGCTTTATGCACGGTTGGGATATCGGCAATTTGGGCATTTCGCCGGGGGATCAAATTGAGTATTATTTTGAAGTATGGGACAATGATGGCGTTACCGGAAGTAAATCCACACGTTCTCAAAAAAAGATTTTCAAAGCGCCTACACTAAAAGAAATTGCAGAAACAACCGATAAAAACAACAACAAGATTAAAGATGCATTGGAAGAAAGTATCCAGGCTACAAAAGACGTTCAAAAAGAATTAACGGATCTTCAACGAAAAATTGCGGAGAAGAAAGAGCTTTCATGGGAAGAGAAAAAGAAATTGGAAGACTTGCTAAAAAAACAAAAAGACTTACAAAATAAAGTTGAAAAAATAAAAAACGAAAATGAGCTGAATAACAAACAGCAAAATGAGTATAAGCAACCGGATGAGGAAATACTTGAAAAGCAAAAACAATTGAATGAGTTGTTTGATAAAGTAATGATACCTGAATTAAAAGAGAAATATGAGGAGCTGCAAAAACTGTTGCAGCAGATGGATAAAGATAAAGTACAGGAAGCGTTGGAAAAAATGAAAATGGACAACAAGGATCTGATGAAAGAATTGGATCGCAACCTGGAAATTTTTAAGCAATTGGAATTGGAACAAAAGATTCAGCAAAATATTGAGAAGCTAAATGATTTGGCCAAGAAAGAAGATGAGCTCTCCAAAAAATCGGAAGAAAAAGCAAGTGATGCCAAAGAACAAAAAGAAAAACAAGATGCTTTGAACAAGGAATTCCAGGACTTAAAGAAAGACCTTCAGGAAATGGAGAAAAAGAATCAGGAGCTTGAAAAGCCCATGAAAATGGAAAGTACGGAGCAGAAGCAAGAGGACATTAATAATGAGATGCAAAAAAGTAGTGAGCAGTTGAACAATAATCAAAAGAAAAATGCGTCTAAGTCACAAAAAAATGCATCCCAAAAGATGCAGGAAATGAGCGATCAGCTGGCTGAAATGCAACAACAGGATCAAAAAGAACAAGAAGGAGAAGATATTAATAAATTAAGGGATATTTTGGAGAACCTGATTCAGTTGTCATTCGGACAAGAAGCCTTAATGACCGACCTTTCCAAAACAAAGGCAAGCAACCCACAATATGTAAAGCTCAATCAGCGTCAAAAAAAGCTTCAGGATGATTCCAAGATGATTGAAGACAGCTTATTAGCATTGAGTAAACGCGTTCCACAGGTTCAGGCTACCGTGAATCATGAAATAAATGCCATCAATATGAATATGGAAAAAGCCGGTGATGAGATAAAAGAATCCCAGACGATTTCCATGGATGGGCGCAATCATCAGCAGGAAGCCTTAAGCCGCCAGCAAATGGCTATGACTTCTATTAATAATCTGGCGTTAATGCTGAATGAAGCATTGCAACAGATGCAGGATGCAGCCAAAAAACAAGGTCCACCGGGCAGTGGCAGCTGTAAAAAACCAGGAGGAAGCGGCAAAAAGCCCTCTATGGCAAATATGCGACAAATGCAGGAACAATTGAATCAACAGATTCAAAAGTTAAAAGAGGGAATGGAAAAAAACGGGAATAAACCTGGACAAAAACCAGGGGCAATGGGTCAGGGAATGAGCCAGGAATTAGCTAGATTAGCTGCCCAACAAGAAGCCATCCGGAAAGAAGTTCAAAAAATGGCGGATCAAATTAATAAGGATGGAAAAGGTGGAGGAAATATTGGTAAACTTGCAGAAAAAATGGAAGAGACTGAAACTGATTTAGTAAACAAAATGTTGAGCCAGGAAACCATCAAACGTCAGCAGGAAATTTTAACGAAAATGCTGGAAAGCGAGAAGGCAGAGAAGGAAAGAGAGCAGGATGAGCAACGCCAGTCAAACGAAGCGAAAAATGAAATTTTTAGTAACCCTAACGCTTTTTTAGAGTATAACCTTTTGAAACAAAAAGAGACTGAATTATTAAAAACAGTTCCGCCTTCTTTAAATCCCTTTTTTAAAATAAAAGTTAATCAATATTTTAATACCTTTGGAAAATAATGGTACTTGCAGAAAATCAAAAAATACGCATCACCTCTAAAGCAGAGAACATCATTTTAGTAGAAAAAATGATTGAAGATATCTGTGATGTATTTAATATCAGCGAAGATTATTACGGGAACATTCTTGTAGCGATTACAGAAGCCGTGAATAATGCTATCTATCATGGTAATAAAGCGGATCCTACCAAAAGTATTGATATTTCATTTAAATCATCCCAAGGACAAGTATCTTTTACCGTAAAGGATGAAGGAAAAGGATTTGGCTATGATGCCTTACCTGATCCAACCAATCCAGAAAACCTGGAAAAGGAAAATGGCAGAGGTGTTTTCCTAATGAGAAACCTTGCTGATAAAGTTTCTTTTGAAGACAATGGAAGTACTGTTATCCTGGATTTTAAAATCGGTTCTAATTAATAATTGAATTTCGTATTTTATAAATAATATCCCCCAAATTACAAACTCGCGTGGAAGATTTCCCACGCGAGTTTTGCTTTTATGCCCTTATTAAATCCTTTCACTATCTTTGCCGCATGGATTCAGAATTTCAAGATGTTTTAAAAAGCTTGTCACCACAGTTTGGTGAAGATATAGATGTACAGGCTATTTTATTTTTAATTGGTGTACAGGAATTAGGAAAAGGAAAAGTGAAGTTGTCGAAAAATGAAAAGCTGGACATTATGCACATTGCCATCTGTACATTGCTCACTCCCTATGGGTTTTACGAATATAAAGGAGTTGATGAAGAGGGGTGGCCACACTGGCAGGTAAATGAAAAATTGCCTCCTTTAAAACCGTTACAACAAGAAACGTTAATGAAAGAGGCAATTGTGGAATATTTTAAAACTAATCAGCTAATCTGACTAACGGATAATTACTTCGATATCGGCTGATTTTCCTTCTTCGTCCAAACGCAACACACCTACACCAACTTTTCCAGGATAGGTACTTTTAATAGCCGTTACATCAAAAATAGCCGGTAACTTCACATCAAAACTTACATTTCCACCATTATCGGTTGTACCGTCGTAAATAACCTGCCCCTGTACACTCGGTGCAGAAAGCCTTACAAAGGCATTTGCCACATCTCTGCTTAATGTATCAACCACATGAACTTTACCATGACAAGTTTTATCTCTCCTGCAAGATGAGGTAGTAAATGCTGCAGAAAGCAACAAAACAACGCTTCCAAAAACCATTGATTTAAGAATAAACCTTTTCATAGTGTGTTTTTTAATTGTGTACATTAACCGGGTAAATTTGTCTATATCTTTACAATCAACAAATCTAATAAATACTTATGATTTTTCAAAAACATTTACTGGCTTTTTACATCGTCCTACTTCTCCTTCCTATTGGTATTCAGGCTCAAACCAACCCTGATCAAACACAAATAAAAGTGCTAATAGCCACTACTTACGGAGATATTAAGATCAAACTTTACAATGAAACGCCCATCCACCGTGATAATTTCGTTAAATTAGCGAATGAACACTACTTTGACAGCCTGCTTTTCCATCGTGTTATCCAGCATTTCATGATACAGGGAGGGGATCCGGACTCAAAACATGCCCCTTATGGAACTCTTTTGGGCGAAGGTGGCCCTTCTTATGTGCTTCCGGCTGAAATCAATTCTAAATTATTCCATAAAAAGGGTGTATTGGCTGCTGCCCGTGAATTTGACCTCGATAATCCATCCCGTGCCTCGAGTGGTTCCCAGTTTTACATCGTTCAGGGTAGGGTTTTTACCGATTCGCTGCTACAGGTGCAGGCCAAGCGGATTACCCGTTCCATTGCTTTGAGCCGTGTATTGACCAACCCTGAAAATGCCGGTTTGATAAACAAATACAAGGACTATTCGAAGAAGCAAATGATGGATAGTGTGAAATATGTAAATGAGCAAATTGATAAAAAGGTGGATCTGGAACTACCAAACGTAATACCTTATACCTTCAGCAAAGAGCAACGGGATGTATACACCACTATTGGCGGCACTCCTCACCTGGATACTAATTATACGATATTTGGAGAAGTATACGAGGGAATGGAGGTTGTGGATAAAATAGCGGCGGAGCCTACCGATAAAAACAATCGTCCGAAAGAAGCTATTCGGATTCTTAAAATATCGGTCATTCCTTAATGGCGTTAACATACCATTGTTAACTTTGCAAAAATATATTCGTAAATGAAGAATAAAATTGATGAGCTATTAAACGAGATTGAAACGTTCACTGCCAACACCAAAGAAAGTGTAGAAGAATTTCGTATTAAAATATTAAGTAAAAAAGGAAAGCTTACAGCCTTGTTTGAAGATTTTAAAACGGTTGATCCCTCTTTGAGAAAAGAAGTAGGACAACGCTTAAATGATCTGAAAAATAAAGCACACGATAAAATCAATCATTTAAAAGAAAAATTCGAATCAAGTGCAGGTAGTTCCAAAGAGCAGCTGGATTTGAGTTTGCCATCAGAAGCAATTGCAATTGGTTCCCGCCATCCCCTTTCATTAGTAAGAAATCAAATCGTCGATATTTTTTCAAAAATCGGTTTTACCGTTTCAGAGGGACCGGAAATAGAAGACGACTGGCACAACTTCACCGCTTTAAATACACCTGCTGATCACCCTGCACGTGATATGCAGGATACATTTTATATCCAGGAGAATCCTGATATTGTACTGCGTACACAAACATCTTCCGTTCAGGTACATATCATGGAAGGGGGGCAACCACCTATCCGTACTATTTCACCGGGGCGTGTATATCGCAACGAAGCCATCTCAGCGCGTGCACATTGCCAGTTTCATCAGGTAGAAGGATTATA
>DASRRA010000424.1:0-6091 GCA_035696085.1 Bacteroidia bacterium
AAATTAATTTCAAGGGATTATCCCCGGGAATTACCCTGTAAATGCGAAACCCCTGATATTAGCTGGAATAGCAGGCGCCAATCCTTAAAAAAACAAAAAGGCGGGTCAACTAAGACCCGCCTTTCGCTTGAATTAACACCTTTAATCGTTTAATTTGAGTACTGCCATAAATGCGCTTTGTGGAATTTCAACGTTACCTACGGCGCGCATACGTTTCTTTCCTTCTTTTTGCTTTTCAAGAAGTTTACGTTTACGAGAAATATCACCACCATAACATTTAGCGGTTACATCTTTACGCATGGCTTTGATGGTTTCGCGCGCAATAATTTTAGCACCGATAGTAGCTTGAATTGGAATTTCAAATTGTTGACGTGGAATTAATTCTTTTAACTTTTCACACATCTTTTTCCCGAATTCATAGGCATTGTCGCGGTGAATAAGAGACGACAAAGCATCTACAGGCTCACTGTTCAGGAGAATATCTAATTTTACCAAATCACTTTCACGGTATTCCAATGGTTGGTAATCAAAAGACGCATACCCTTTAGAAACCGTTTTAAGACGATCATAGAAATCGAATACAATTTCACCCAGAGGCATATCAAACATTAACTCCACGCGGTCAGTGGTCAGGTATACCTGGTTGGTCAATTGCCCCCGTTTGCTGATGCACAAGCTCATGATAGCACCTACGTATTCGGATTTAGTAATGACTTGTGCTTTAATATAAGGCTCTTCAATATGATCCAGTTTGCTTGGATCCGGAAGATCAGAAGGATTGTTAACTGTTATTTTTTCACCTTTAGCTGTAAAGGCAAAATACGATACGTTGGGAACCGTTGTAATTACGGTCATGTTAAACTCACGTTCTAAACGCTCCTGGATAATTTCCATGTGAAGCATTCCCAGGAAACCGCATCGGAAACCAAATCCAAGCGCTGCGGATGATTCCGGCTCCCAGGTAAGTGAGGCATCGTTTAATTGAAGCTTCTCCATAGAGTAGCGTAGCTCTTCGAAGTCCTCCGTATCAACAGGGTAAATACCCGCAAATACCATTGGTTTTACATCTTCAAAACCTTGAATTCCTTGCAGGCAAGGGTTGGCTACATTGGTAATGGTATCACCTACTTTTACTTCACGTGCATCTTTAATTCCGGAAATGATGTAACCTACGTCTCCGGTCTTTACTTCATTTCTGGGCTCCTGTTTTAAACGAAGAACACCTACTTCATCAGCAATGTATTCTTTGTCGGTAGCAACAAATTTTACCTTGTCACCTTTTTTTATACTACCATTTACAATTTTAAAATAAGCAATAATTCCCCTGAAAGAATTGAATACAGAGTCAAAGATAAGTGCCTGCAAGGGTGCTTTCGGATCACCTTTCGGAGCCGGGATGCGCTCTACGATAGCTGCTAAAATATCATGAACACCCATTCCTGTTTTACCCGATGCCGGAATAATTTCTTCGCGTTTACATCCCAATAGCTCTACAATCTGGTCTTTTACAGCTTCAGGTTCCGCGCTGGGTAAATCAATTTTATTCATGACAGGAATAATTTCCAGGTCATTACCAAGAGCAAGATATAAGTTTGAAATGGTTTGTGCCTGGATACCTTGTGCAGCATCTACAATTAATAAAGCCCCTTCACAAGCAGCTATGGAGCGGGAAACCTCGTAAGAGAAATCAACGTGACCGGGAGTATCAATTAAGTTGAGTACGTATTTTTTGCCATTCAATTCGTAATCCATTTGAATAGCATGACTTTTAATTGTAATACCCCGCTCTTTCTCCAAATCCATATCATCCAGCACCTGAGCCTGCATGTCTCTTTTATTGATCGTATTGGTATATTCTAACAAACGATCGGCAAGTGTACTTTTTCCGTGGTCTATATGCGCTATGATGCAAAAATTTCTGATGTTTTCCATTCTGGTCTTTTCTTAAGGACTGCGAATTTACTAAAAATTTGGGGATTTACCACTGGGATATTCCATACATAATTTGGTTTTTAAGGTTACAATGACTTAACTTTGCCACCTTAAATAATTAAACCTGTAAGTTTAAATATATCTTATGAAAGTTGTTGATCACATTAAACAAGCTACTTCTACGCTCTTTTCTATTGAAATTCTTCCCCCTTTAAAAGGAAAAAGCATACAATCCATTTACGAAGGAATAGATCCATTGATGGAGTTTAAGCCATCATTTGTTGATGTTACCTATCATCGTGAAGAGTATATTTATAAAAAGAGAGATGGCGGTTACCTCGAAAAAGTAAGTATTCGTAAACGTCCGGGTACTGTTGGTATTTGCTCGTCCATTATGAACAGATACAAAGTAGATACAGTACCTCACATTATATGCGGAGGCTTTAGTAAAGAAGAAACGGAGAATGCACTGATTGATTTACACTTTTTAGGGATTGATAATGTGCTTGCATTGCGCGGGGATTCTATTAAAAATGAACCTGAATTTGTTCCCGATCCTAAAGGGCATGGGTATGCGATTGATTTAGTAAAACAAATTGATCAAATGAATAAAGGAACGTACATTGAAAATGATTTAGAAGACGTTGCCCCAACCAGCTTTTGCATTGGTATTGCCGGGTATCCTGAAAAACATTTTGAGGCACCCAACATGGTTTCTGATATGCGCTATTTAAAGGCAAAAATTGATGCAGGAGCGGAGTATGTGGTCACACAAATGTTTTTTGACAATAAATATTATTTTGAATACATCAAAAAATGCAAGGAGATTGGGGTTGATGTTCCGATCATTCCAGGTCTTAAAATAATGACCACCAAAAGACAAGCAACTATCTTATCAAAAATTTTTAAGATTGATATTCCACACGATTTATTAGTAGAGGTGGAAAAATGTAAATCCGATAAAGATGTAAAAGAAGTAGGTATTCAATGGTGCATTCAACAGTCAAAAGAATTGATGAATGCAAAGGTACCCTGTTTGCATTACTATACAATGGGAACATCAGAAGTAACAAGAAGAGTAGCAAGTGCTATTTTTTAAAAGAAAGGCTCAACAGAAGTTGAGCCTTTTTTATTTGAGTTCCATACTCGCAATGTTTACAAACCATCTTCTTTTGTACTGCTCATACAGATTACCTTTCTGAATCATACCCTGGTGAACGGATGTATTTAAGCGCTTCAGACTAATTGGTTGATTGGCATGGAATGGATTCACATGTACATTGCAATCATTTTTATTTAGTCATCAATTTGCTGATGTATTTTCCTAAAATATCAAACTCTAAATTGACAATGGTGCCTTGCTTGATGTTGTGAAAATTTGTGTTTTCAAATGTGTATGGAATAATGCATACAGAGAAGGAATCGCTTTGCGAATTAACAACGGTGAGGCTTACACCATTTACACAGATGGAACCTTTTTCAACGGTAATATTTTTAAATGCAGCATCATACTTAAACGTGTACATCCAACTGCCATTGGTTTCCAGAGCAGAGATGCAAGTAGCAACCTGATCAACGTGTCCTTGCACGATATGACCGTCGAGACGGTCTCCAAGCTTCATGCAACGTTCCAGGTTTATGGAGTCTCCTATTTGAAGTGTCCCCAGATTTGTTTTTTTTAGTGTCTCATCTATAGCGGTTACAAGGTATACATCATTCTGTATTGACACTACTGTCAAGCAGGCACCGTTGTGCGCAATGCTTTGATCGATTTTCAATTCATTGGTGAATGGAGCCTGAATGCTGATGTGAAGGTTACCCTTCTCTTGTTTTAAATCTACAACATTTCCGATGGATTCAATAATACCTGAGAACATACATTATTTTTGTGGTCCGACTCCGTCTTTGATAAGTTCAATAAAACCATGTAATTCACGTGGTACAATACCTTGTAATTTAATTTCATTGATTGTACATACATAGAAGTAGGTTCCACCCGGGCATGGACGTTTGTTGTTTTTGTTTGTTCCATTCCACATAATATTGGGATCATTTGTTTCGAACATTAACAATCCCCAGCGGTCATAAATTTTGATGGAGATATCTTTTACAAAACGATAGTTTGGTAAAGGTGTGAAGAAATCATTTTGATTATCACCATTGGGTGTAAATACATTTGGTAATTCATAACTTGGACAATTGTCAACGCAGCTGGTTGAAACAATAGGGCTTTCGTTACCGGCGCTATCAACAGCTGTAATGGCATAGCATCCGGCAATTGAGTTTAATCCAAATGATTTATTGGAATGTGAATAGGTCGTATCTGCAACATCCATGATCACATCAATTAATTCCAGTTTGGAGCTATCCGTTGTTGAATAATAGATATTGTATCTGATCACATCATGATCAATGCAATAGTTATTTGGATTTCTCCATGAAAGTAAATTTTGCTCCAAATCACAATTGGAAGTCATGGTAAGTGCAGGCTGGCAAGGCGGCGTATAATCATGCGGGCGATCGCATTTTATTTGTGATGTATTAAATAACGGATGCGGTAATGTAGAATCACCATATTGACCTTTGGTAACAATTTTATAGCAATATAATACATTGTTGATCAATCCTTTTTCTGTGTATTGCGGAACAGTGGTCGAATCGAGTAGTTTAAATAATCCGGATCCAAGTGGCAATTCTTTATAAATAAAATATTGGTAGTTTATCCACGGAACATCCGCTTCCCAGGTAAGTTTAAGCTGCTTATCGTTGGCAACTGATTTTAAAAATACAGAGGATGCAGAGTAAGTAGAACCTTTAAGAATACCGTTGGAATAAAAGTCAACACGGTATTTATAGGCCTTTTCTTCTGTATTTAATGCATTGCTTACAAACCCTGTATCGGTTACCTGAAAATAAGCGCTGTAGCTGATACTGTTAATTTGAGAGAAGTTGGTCCCTTTCATTCCTTCTGCCTGAAATAATCTGAATTCGTATGGGGGAGGATTGTTGATAGTATCCAGGTTTGGTGCAATTCCTAATGGTTTCGCCCAATGTATCCAGATACTACCGCTTGTGGTATTCGTTGTTAATACACTCACGTTTGTTATGATAGGAACATCGCGCACCAGGTGAGCACAAACTGGAGCAGAAGCATAGCTTTCAGCTTCATTCAAATAAATGGCAACCACGATATATGTATAATCGGTGCCATGAATAAGGCCTAAACCGTTGTTAGTATCCGTAAAATGAAGGGTTTTGTAATCCGTTTTTCCAATAAGTGTATCACCTGTATACGCTGGTACACCTACTTCGCAAGGGGAATGCACCCAAGGGTCACATCCTTTTTTTCTATAAATCTTATACCCAACTATGCGGTTTACACCTAATGTATCCTTACAGAATGGCTCATTCCAGGTTAGTTCCATGGATGTACCAACAGGCTTAACAGCGAGCCCGGTTACGGCTGGAGCTACGACTCGGATTGCAACTGTTTCAAAGTTTACCAACGCATCGGGTAAGGCATTATCATCCACTTTGAATGAAACCTGATAGGGTAATAATCGAATTTGTGAGCAATCCGGTTTCCAGCTAAATTTTCCCGTAACTGTTTTAATGGAATCTTTGGATACGAATGTTGCCTTGGGAGTTTCAATAAAAGGACCACCGGTAGCAGTAAGTGTTAATTTATTATTGTTGGGATCCGTCGCCGTCACTGTAAAATTAAGCTGGGTATTGGCAGCAATACAGGTATCATTGACCGGTTTAATAAGAGGGGCATCATTCAGACAGGCTCCAATATCAATTTGCATATCTCTTAATATGGAGCCCACAAAATAGCGTTTGCCTTGTAGCAATTTCCATTCTTCTATGACGATGGCAATGTTGTACTGACAAATTTGTGTGGGTTGGCACCATACAATATCACCGTTTGTGTGATTGATGCTTTCAGGAGTTAATCCTTCCGGATACTGATAAACCGAGATGGGTTTACCATTTCCATAGCAGGTATCTAATCTATAGGCTAAGCTATCACCATCGAGGTCATATGCACCTGGATTGTGTTCGAAGCATTGACCAACGCAGCCATTATCCAAAGGCGGATTTAAGAGCAGCGGTGAACTGTTGGCTGGTAAAAAAGGATTGATGATCAAAACCGTTC
>DASRRA010000425.1:0-7703 GCA_035696085.1 Bacteroidia bacterium
TTTTAAAATTTACCTAACCATTTAATTTTAAATTAATTTATGAACATTAACATATTACTAATTGCTGCCGCAACACTGGTTGGATTGGGAATTGGTGCGGTCATTTCTTTTTTAGTGATAAAAAAATCGAGTGAAGGAAAAGCACAAACGATTATCAAGGATGCAGAAGCAGAAGCAGAGGTTATAAAAAAGGACAAGATCCTGCAAGCCAAAGAAAAGTTCCTTCAATTGAAAGCGGAACACGAAAAGATGATTAATGAAAAAAACGGTGTCATCTCACAAGCCGAAAACCGTATCAAGCAAAAAGAACAAACCATTTCACAAAAAATGGAACAGGTGCAGCGCAAAGATAATGAACTGGATGCTGTTCGTCAAAACCTGACCCACCAACTGGAGCTTGTCAACTCCAAACAACAGGAGATTGAAAAGTTTCACCGCAAACAAGTGGAACAACTGGAAACGCTGAGCGGCTTAAAAGCAGAAGAAGCAAAAGCACAATTAGTGGAATCACTGAAAGCTGAAGCAAAAACAGAAGCAATGGCGCATATCAAAGACATTGTGGAAGAAGCAAAAATCTCTGCTAATAAAGAAGCAAAGAAAATTGTGATTCAAACCATTCAACGTGTTGCAACGGAGCATGCCATTGAAAACTCGGTTTCCGTATTCAACATCGAAAATGATGAAATTAAAGGACGTATCATTGGCCGTGAAGGAAGAAACATTCGTGCATTAGAAGCAGCAACAGGAATTGAGATCATTGTAGATGATACGCCGGAAGCCATCATCCTATCGGGATTTGATCCGGTACGTCGTGAGATTGCCCGACTTGCTTTACATCAATTGGTGACGGACGGCCGTATTCACCCTGCCCGCATTGAAGAAGTGGTAGAAAAAATCAAAAAACAAATTGAAGAAGAAATTATTGAGATCGGTAAACGTACCGCTATTGATTTAGGTATTCATGGTTTGCATCCGGAATTGATCCGTATGGTGGGTCGTATGAAATACCGTTCTTCTTACGGACAAAATTTATTACAGCACTCCCGTGAGGTGGCTAACCTGTGTGCAACGATGGCAGCGGAGTTAGGACTGAATGTGAAAGTAGCGAAACGTGCCGGTTTGTTACACGATATTGGTAAAGTACCAGATGATCAACCGGAAGTGCCACATGCGATTTTAGGGATGCAACTCGCAGAAAAATACAAAGAGAAACCGGAAGTATGCAATGCGATTGGTGCTCACCACGATGAAATTGAGATGACCACACTTATTTCACCAATTGTACAAGTTTGTGATGCCATTAGTGGTGCACGTCCTGGTGCAAGACGTGAGGTGGTAGAACAATACATCAAACGTTTGAAGGATTTAGAAGCATTGGCTTTATCGTATCCTGGTGTTGACAAAACCTATGCGATACAAGCAGGAAGAGAATTACGTGTGCTTGTTTCCAGCGATAAAGTAACGGATAAAGATGCGGAGACACTTTCATTTGATATCTCTCAGCGCATTCAAACGGAAATGACTTATCCTGGTCAGGTAAAAGTAACAGTGATTAGAGAGACAAGATCTGTAAACTACGCGAAGTAGGCCTTCGTTAAAGCTATGGCCTACGCGGTAATCTAACGCTCTGCGTCAGTCGAAGTTTTAACGTAGACTGAACGTCGCGGAACCCCAGGCGTCCTCGCCTGCAAAAAATAAGCGGCCGGAGGCCGCGAGTACTACGACGTAGCGGGACGCTACGCCGAATGTGCCGAAACAAAACGAACGAAACTTAAATTAGAAGCCAGAATACATACAATTGAGCAAGCATAAAATAGTAATTGAACCCGGTACTGAAAATAGTAATTACTGGAAAGACCTCTGGAACTACCGGGGGCTTTTCTATTTTTTAGCCTGGCGTGATATCTTAGTTCGATACAAGCAAACAGCCATTGGAATTCTTTGGAGTGTGCTACGACCAGCACTTACTATATTCGTGATGTGGTTCATCGGCTGGTTGTTCGGTTCAAGTGTTCCCGATGGCGTCCCTCGTATTTTACTGGTATGCGCTGCTACCCTGCCCTGGCAATTTTTTTCCAGCTCCTTTAGCGAAACCAGCAATTCATTAATTGCCAACTCCAATTTGCTTACAAAAGTTTATTTTCCCAGGCTGATTGTTCCGGCAAGTACAGTCATCGTTTGCCTGATCGACTTTTTTGTTTCATTTGTCATCTTAATTGTGATCATGATTTTCACGCATTATGTACCGGATATAAAAATTTTACTACTTCCTTTGTTTTTATTGTTAGCGCTGGTCATATCCATAGGTATGGGATTATACATTGCCGCACTCAATGTAAAATATCGTGATTTCAGATATGTGATTCCATTTGTTGTTCAGTTTGGGCTTTATATCTCGCCGGTTGCATTCAGTAGTGATTATGTCTATAACAATGCAAAGCTGCCACAGATCGTAAAATATATTTATTCGCTTAACCCAATGGTTGGTGTTATTGATGGTTTCCGCTGGTGCATACTCGGTGGTAAAACAGGATTATATCTTCCAGGATTCTTTATTTCTGTTGCAATCAGTATTTTATTTTTATTTATCGGCATTTGGTATTTTCGCAAAATGGAAAAATCATTTGCAGATATTATTTAACAACACATGAGCAAGGCCATTATAACGGTTGAACATTTAAGTAAAAGCTTTATCCTGAAACATCAGCAGAAAGAGCGTTACACGACCTTGCGCGATACCTTAGCCAACAAAGCCAAACAAATTTTAAAAGGCGCATCGGGAACATCTTTGCAAACCGAAGAATTCTGGGCATTGAATGATCTTTCCTTTGAAATCAACCAGGGTGATCGTGTGGGAATCATCGGAAGAAATGGAGCCGGTAAATCAACCTTGCTAAAAGTTTTGAGCAGAATTGTTGCACCCACAAAAGGGCGCATCACCATTGATGGCCGCATTGCCAGCTTACTGGAAGTTGGAACTGGATTTCATCCGGAGTTGAGCGGACGTGAAAATATTTTTCTGAATGGTTCTATTTTAGGAATGACCAAAACAGAAATCAAAAATAAATTTGATGAGATTGTTGCCTTTGCAGAGGTTGAAAAATTTTTGGATACGCCTGTGAAACGCTATTCATCCGGAATGTATGTTCGCCTGGCATTTGCTGTTGCTGCTCACCTGGAGCCTGAGATTTTAGTTGTAGACGAAGTGCTTGCGGTTGGAGATGCTGCTTTTCAAAAAAAGTGCTTGGGGAAAATGAAGGATGT
Organism: Bacteroidia bacterium; assembly: GCA_035696085.1. Taxonomy (GTDB): domain Bacteria; phylum Bacteroidota; class Bacteroidia; order 2-12-FULL-35-15; family 2-12-FULL-35-15; genus 2-12-FULL-35-15. Next base: position 3,265 of record DASRRA010000425.1, read on the forward strand.
TTCGCAAGAAGGTAGAACGGTGTTGTTTGTGAGCCATAATATGGAAGCTGTTCAAAAACTATGTACAACCGGTATACTCATGCAGCAGGGCCGTTTGTTGGAACAAGGTGGTATTGATCCTATTGTAACAAAATACCTGGAAGTGTATGCCTCCAGTGTTTCTACATACGAAATTGCTATTCCGGAAAATCACGAAACGATTCCTGGTTATGCGTATCAATTAAAAATTGAAGATATAAACGGAAACCCTATTTCTGAAGTACCCATTGGTGAAGCCTGGCAGGTTCGTGTGTCTTTCAAGCTAACGAAAGACACACCTCATTTCATAATCGCTCTTGGTATCTCCACGCTTTTTGACCTTTCATTAAGAACGACCTGGACCATTGCGGGAGACTATAAAAAAGGAACCTACGAAGTTGTCTTTAAAAATGATGACATTGTTTTAGCAGATGGGCAATATAAGTTTGTGGTTGGTTTATCAACTGAAAAAATTCCTTTTCATTATATTGAAGAAGCAGGTTTTATTACCATTTCAGATGTAAGCAGTTTGACCAATCAAAGTCAGGTTGTCAATACAAAAAGCGGTATTTTAATTAATCAAATGAAAGCGGTAATCACTAAAATTGATTGATGCATGTTTTTTCAGGATCGCATAAAAAATATTAAACCAACTGATAAAGTACTGGAAATAGGCCCTGGAGCAGATCCGCACCCCCGTTCCAATGTTTTATTGGAAAAGAAATTTGCTAACGAGGCGGAATACGCATCTCAATTTGGTAATTCACAAAAGCTTGTAACCGATAAGCCTGTTGTTTTTTACGAAGGCGATGTATTTCCTTTTGCCGACAAAGAATTTGATTATGTTATCTGTTCGCATGTACTGGAGCATGTGGAAAACGTAGAGCAGTTTTTATCAGAAGTATTCCGGGTGGCGCACAAAGGCTACTTCGAGTATCCGCTTGCTTACTATGAATACCTCTATAATTTTGATGTACATATCAATTACCTGAAATACGATAATGATTGTTTGAAATACATGAAAAAACGAAATTCGGGTTTAAACGAATTCCGTCCAATTCAGGATTTCTTTTATCAGTCCCTTCAAAAAGGCTATGATCAGCTGATTCGGGATCTTATCCATTTGTTTATGGAAGGTTTTGAATGGGACAAACCTTTTCGAATTAAGGAAGTAAAAGAACTTAAGGATATTTGTTACACCAATTTATCCATTCCTGTTTTGACAGTAGAATCACCCGCTAGTCCGACTTTCTTTCAAATTTTTAAACTTTTTGTAAGAAAGATAATTGGTTCAGCAAAAACAACGATACTATAAAATAATAAAAAACATGAAATTACATTTAGGTTGCGGACAACGGTATTTTGAAGGATATGTAAATGTTGATTATCCATCTTCTGAGCACAGCGTTCAACAAACCAGCGTTGCTGATGAGTACGCCAATCTATTGGAGCTGCGGTATAAATCAGAAAGCATTGCAGAAGTTCGTTTGCATCATGTTTTCGAACATTTTTCACGTGCTACTTCTTTAGCACTTTTATACAGTTGGAATACATGGTTAAAAAGAGATGGTGTACTGCACATTGAAGTACCTGATTTTGAAAAAACAGGAAAAGTAGCACTCAGCAGATTTAGCAGTAAAAAAGCAAAAGCTGTGGCCATGCGTCATATCTTCGGATCCCAGGAAGCGCATTGGGCGGTACACTTTGAAGGATATACCATGAACTCTTTAAAAAATCTGATGCATTTGTATGGTTTTCAAGCAATAGAAAAAAAGAGAAATGATCACCTCGGGACTTACAATATTGAAATTATTGCAAAAAAAATAAAGCACCTGACTCCTTCTGAAGCAACTGCAATTACCCGAAATTATCTTCAGGAATATATGGTAGCTGATGTGGACAGCGAAAAACTAATGCTGGATACCTGGATGGTGGATTACGAAAAGCAAGTTAAACAAACCGTTGCCACTCCATGAAAACGGTAAGCGTTATTATTCCTACCTGGAATCGCTCCAAAACATTGCTAACAGCGGTTAATAGCGCATTGAATCAAACCTACCCCATCTTAGAAGTATTGATTTGTGATGATGGTTCAACAGATAACTCGAAAGAAATTATTGCTGCCATTAACGATACACGCGTTAAATGGATTGATTGCGGACGTAATGGGCGACCGGCTATTCCACGTAACATCGGCATTAAGGAAAGTAAAGGTGAATGGCTGGCATTTCTGGATAGCGACGATGAATGGTTTGTTCAAAAAATACAAAAGCAGATGGACGCGTTGAAACAACACCTGGAATGCCTGGCTGTATCAAGCAATGCAGACATTGTTGACGCTGAAGGAAAAAAAAGAAAACAATTTCACCTGATTGATGCCTCTAAATTTACATTCAAAGATTTATTAAATGGCAACTTTATCATTTGCAGTTCAGCACTCATACACCGTTCACTTATTGAAAAAGCCGGTAATTTCCCTGAACAAAAAGAATTCAAAGCCATCGAAGATTATTTGCTATGGTTAAAAATTGCTGCTTATACCGAATGGGCTTATTTGAAGGAACCACTTTTAAATTATTTAGATAATCCAACTCAAAGCATACGTGCCGATGATATAGGCCCATGGCAACAACGGAAAATTATTTTGTCGGAATTGATACAGTGGCTGGATAATCATAAATTTAATGTTCCATTGTTTTATAAAAAGCTTGTCCAAAAAGAATTGTTGTTGGCTCGCTTTAAAACAAGTAATCATATTCATACACGTTTATTTTACAGACTTCGTTATGCACTTTCATAATTGCCAGGGATCATGAAAATTCTACACACAGTTGAGTCTTATTTCCCTGAAATTGGAGGAATGCCGGAGGTTGTCAAGCAACTATCGGAGCGCTTGCATTTGCTTGGGCATGATGTGACGGTGGCTACACGGAAAACAAAGAACAGAAACACCTCCATCATTAATGGTGTAAAAATAAAAGAGTTTGAATTAACGGGCAACCTTGTTGAAGGCATTAAAGGCGATACAAAACCGTACGAAGATTTCTTATTAAATTCTGATTTTGATATCATCACCAATTTCGCGGCTCAGCAATGGGCTACGGATATTGCATTACCACTTCTTCCCAAACTAAAAGCAAAGAAAGTATTTGTTCCTACCGGATTTTCCGGTTTTTTCCAGGACGCTTATAAAAACTATTATGAGCAAATGAAAGGCTGGATGAAAGCGTATGATGTTAATGTGTTTTTATCGAACAACTATCGCGATATCGATTTTGCAAGGAAAAATGGTATTTCAAAAAACACGATCATACCCAACGGAGCCAGCGCAGATGAATTTTTGCCAACCAGCAAAATGGATATCCGTAAGCAACTGGATATTTCCAAAGATGAATTTTTTATTTTACATGTAGGCTCTTATACAGGCGTTAAAGGTCATGCAGAGGCTATTCGTATTTATTTACAATCGAAGATAAAAAATGGTGTGATGGTATTCGTGGGTTTCGATCACGAACATTTTTCCAGGTACGTACATTCCTATTGGCGATTTTTTTTATGGAAACTGTTTCACTTTTTTCCAAAAAAGAAATACATTATCACACAATTGAGTAGAGCAGAAACGGTTGCTGCTTATAAAGAAGCGGACCTGTTTTTATTTCCATCTCAAATAGAATGCTCCCCTATTGTGCTTTTTGAAGCCATGGCTTCTGCAACACCCTTTTTATCAACAGATGTAGGGAATGCAAAAGAGATTGTGGAATGGTCGCATGGAGGCGAAATTCTTCCTACCTTTATTAACCCGGAAGGATATAGTTGTGCCGACATTGCTGCATCAGCTAAAAAATTGACAGAACTTTATCAGCAAACAGAAAAACGAAAACAATTGGCAAAACAAGGATTTGAATCCTGGAAAGCAAAATTTAGCTGGGAGGTAATTGCCAAACAATACGAAACACTTTATCAGAATTTAGTTAAAAAGAAATGATTGTTGTCAATTTAATGGGAGGTTTAGGCAATCAGATGTTCCAATACGCATTGGGCCGGAAACTTTCGTTGCTTCATAAAACTGAACTCTTTCTGGATCACACATTTTTGAATACGCCCAATTCTAAACACATCAAAAGAGATTACGAACTGGATATATTTAAGATTGCTGCAAAAACAGCAACTGCACATGAATTAAACAAGTTTAATGCTATCCGCCATCATTTCCTTTGGAGAAAGGTTTATAACAAAATACCTGCGTTGTTTTCGTATCACATCGTCAATGAACAAGATCATGCTTTTGATCCGAATATTCTGAAATCTCCTGACAATTCCTGGCTGAATGGATTCTGGCAAACAGAAAGTTATTTTTCAGATATTGCTTCTACCATTCATGCTGATTTTGAATTCAAATCTCCATTGACCGGCCTTAACAA
>DASRRA010000426.1:0-3793 GCA_035696085.1 Bacteroidia bacterium
TAAGTAATTTTATACAAAGTTAGCGGGCATTCATTTTTAAATAAGCGAAATTATGTTGAGCGGTCGAAATCCTCAATTGGGATGGCATAACTATGGGTGTTTGTATCAATGGTTGAATAATCGTATAAGTGGTAAAAAAGATGGGAACACTATTTTCAAAACTAAAGGGCGCCTGGAACCTCTATCAGCAGATAGATATGGAGCAGCTGTCAAAACTATCCGCAAAGGTTGATTTACCAACGGTATTAAGGAATGTTGGAAAGATGGATGAACAGCAACTGGCAGGTATGATGAAGCTACTATCTGCTGATCCGAAAGAAAAAAAACAACCACCCGTCGATGGTGATTTTTACCAATTGTCAGAGACCTTATCCGAAGAGGATAGAAGTTTGCAATTAAAGGTTCGTTCCTTTATGGAGACGGAAATAAAACCTATCATCAATGAACATTGGTTGGCTGGAACATTTCCATATGACATGATCCCACGCCTGGCAACAATGAACGCCTGCGGAATCACTTATAAAGGTTATGGTTGTGCAGGAAGATCTTTTTTAATGGAAGGGATTTTAGCCATGGAAATGGCAAGAGTGGATACATCCATATCTACTTTTTTTGGTGTACAAAGCGGTTTAGCTATGGGTTCTATTTATTTGCTGGGTTCTAAGTCGCAGAAACAAGAATGGTTGCCAGCCTTGCGCGAGTTTAGAAAAATCGGGGCATTTGGCCTAACAGAACCTGAAGTTGGATCTGCGGCTGCCGGTGGATTAACAACTACTGTAAAAAAAGTCGGAGAGGAGTGGATCATAAACGGCCAAAAGAAATGGATTGGTAACGCCACGTTTGCAGACGTAATTATCATTTGGGCAAGAGATGAAGCCGATCAAAAAGTAAAAGGGTTTCTGGTAAAAAAAGATGCACCGGGGTTAACCGTTGAAAAAATAGAAGATAAAATGGCATTGCGGGTTGTGCAAAATGGATTGATCACCTTAAAGAATTGTAAGGTAACAGAAGCTGATCGCTTGCCACTGGCGAATTCATTTAAAGATACAGCAATGGTACTGCGAATGACACGTGCGGGAGTTGCATGGCAAGCCGTGGGATGTGCAAGAGGAGCGTATGAAAATGCATTGAAATATACGTTGAACAGAAAACAATTTGGGCGCCCTATCGCTTCATTCCAGCTTATTCAAAATCATTTGGTAGAAATGCTTTCCAATTTAACAGCCATGCAGGCCATGGTATTTCGTTTATCCACATTGCAGGATGAAGGCAAACTAACCGATGCGCATGCCTCCCTTGCAAAAGTTTTTTGCAGTGCGCATACGCGAGATGTTGTTGCGAGAGCAAGAGAGGTGATGGGCGGGAATGGAATATTAATGGAGTATGACGTAGCCCGTTTTGTTGCGGATGCAGAAGCCATTTATTCTTATGAAGGAACGAAAGAAATAAATACACTCATTGTGGGTAGAGCCATAACCGGACTAAGTGCTTTTGTTTAATTGGACTGATTACCTCATAAAAAAAGGATGCAACTTTTTGCATCCTTTTTTATATAGTTAAATTCTTAACTTTTATTCTACCGTTACTGATTTTGCCAGGTTTCTCGGTTGATCCACATTGCAATCGCGCATCACAGCAATGTGATAAGACAACAATTGCAATGGAACGACTGATACAAGTGGAACAAGAATTTCATCTGTTTCCGGAATTTCAATGATGTAATCCGCCATTTCTTTTACTTGTGTATCTCCTTCGGTAACAATCGCAATGATTTTACCTTTACGTGCTTTCACTTCCTGAATATTGCTAACCACTTTTTCATATGAGGTTCCTTTTGTTGCAATTACAAACACCGGCATCTCTTCATCAATTAAAGCGATCGGGCCATGTTTCATTTCAGCAGCAGGATAACCTTCTTCATGGATGTAAGAAATCTCTTTTAATTTCAATGCTCCTTCCAATGCAACAGGGAAGCTGTAACCGCGTCCTAAGTATAACGCGTTGCTGGAGTTTTTATAAATTTCAGAAATTTTCTTAATCTTATCATTGGTCTTCAATACCTTTTCAATTTTTTCAGGTATTGCTTCCAATTCGTTTACTAATTGATGGAAACGGGAAGAAGAAATTGTTCCTTTTAAGAATCCAATGCGTAGCGCCATCAATGTTAATACAGTTACCTGTGCGGTGAAAGCTTTTGTTGAAGCCACACCAATCTCAGGTCCGGCATGTGTGTACGATCCGGCATGTGTAGCACGTGCAATGGATGATCCTACTACGTTGCAAATACCGATAATGGTTGCACCTTTTGATTTTGCTAATTCTATAGCGGCTAATGTATCGGCGGTTTCTCCGGATTGAGAGATGGCAATGATTACATCATCTTCATAAACAATCGGGTTACGGTAACGGAATTCAGAAGCATACTCTACTTCAACCGGTATACGTGCCAGGTCTTCAAATAAATATTCGCCAACTAGGCCTGCATGCCATGATGTACCGCAAGCGATAAACACAATACGTTTGGCATGAACAAATTTTTGTTCGTAATCTTTAATACCACCTAAGTTTACAAGTGCTTCCGTTGAACTCAAGCGTCCACGCATACTATCTTTGATAGAACGGGGTTGCTCATAAATTTCTTTCAGCATGAAATGATCGTAACCACCTTTTTCAAGTGCTTCTAATTGCATTTCCAACTCCTGTACATAAGGTGTTTTTACTTTATTCTTAATGGTTTTTATTTTTAGTTCTTTACCACGTTCAATAAAAGCAATTTCTTCATCTTCCAGATATACTACGTTTTTGGTGTACTCTACAATTGGCGTTGCATCAGAGGCAATGAAAAATTCATTCTCACCAATACCAATTACCATAGGGCTACCTTTCTTAGCAGCAATCAACTCATCCGGTTGATCTTTTGCAAGCACCACAATTGCATAGGCACCAACTACCTGGTTCAATGCAATACGCACGGCTTCACCCAAACGTACCTTTTCTTTTTGTTGAATGTCTTCTATCAAATGAATCAGCACTTCTGTATCGGTATCACTTAAGAAAACATGTCCGCGTTTTTTTAACTCCTCCTTTAGAGGGCCATAGTTTTCAATGATTCCATTGTGAATCATCACTAAATTTTTAGAAGCAGAGTGATGCGGATGTGCATTCACATCATTGGGAACACCGTGTGTGGCCCAGCGTGTATGAGCAATACCAATGGTGCCATTTTTATCTTTTTCTCCGATAAAACTATGCAAATCAGCTACTTTCCCTTTGCATTTATATACTTTTAATGCACCATCCAGTAAAGCAATACCTGCACTGTCATATCCTCTGTACTCCAGGCGTTGTAAGCCTTTCATGAGTACAGGATAGGCTTGTCTGTTTCCGATGTAAGCAACAATTCCACACATATTTAGTTTAGTTTTGTATAGGTTACGTTTAATTTCATTTGATACTTATTCTCACCACCGCCGGTTAGTGTAGGCGTACCACCACCCACTAAAATCCGGTAGAAAGAGGTGTTGCCATCTTGTACGCACAGATGAAGCCCGTTGTTTCCAAGGCGTCCGGAAATAACCTGTTGTAAATACCGGGTTATAGTAAAGTGATACGTACTGATATTTCTTGTTGTATCCGTATCATCCTTTCTATAACCATCAAAATAAGCGTCTCCATCATACTGATCAGGTAATACATAACTGGATTTTCCATCATCCATCACACCAAAAAGCCAAAGTTTGGGTGGAATAGAAAGCGTATCTTTTGTGGTTGATATCGCTTTAACGATTAATTC
>DASRRA010000427.1:0-2642 GCA_035696085.1 Bacteroidia bacterium
CGAAGAGTTTTTATGAATGCGATCATGATGTAAAAATATATTCGCAGGCCATAGAAAGGAAATCAACTTCACAGGGTTAACAGGATAACCAAATGTTGAATTAGTAATTGAAATCATTCAACCTAAGCACCTTATAAAAAAAAGAATGATGATAGCCAACATACAAATTAAACATTTGTTAAGGCTATCATCTTCAGAAATTCGATCAATTATTAATAGCAATAGTAGTTAATAGCGTTTTGAGCATCATAATAAGTCAACCAATATTCTATTACTTCAGAAGTATATATTACCCCGTTAGATCTATTATAATAGTCTTTTGTACCATAATTACTGAAGTTGCCATACACCATCGAGCCCTCATATGGTTTATAACCATTATATGAGCGAAGAATTGAATAGCCATTATTTGTTTCTATTACAAAATATTGGCAATAAGGATCACTTAGTACTACTTCTCCTCTTTCTTTAGAAAGCCAATAGCCTTCATCTATATAGTCACGATTTTTTACACAACCCGAAAAAAACATAATCAGACCAATAGTGATAATTGATAACGTAAATATCTTTTTCATACTTTTTAGATTTATGTCTTACAATCTTTTTTTGATCATCTATATCACAGATTGCAAACAGCAGGCAACAGTTTTATTATAGAATGTTAAAAGATGGACTGAGATGGTATTTCGCCAGTAAAATGAAAAAAGTGTTAGGTGTTAATGTTTTCCTTACAAGGCGACATTATGTCTTTGCTACCCGCCTTTTCTGAGATGTAGATTAAGTTAAGAAAATAGGGTTGTTCAATAATTAAAGCTCCCTTTATTAAATCCGGGGTTTTTTATTCATTCAAACTCCTCTTAAAATATTTTGAATCGTTCGTGACAGCTTCTTTCCAAAGCCTCACGATCATCCGGGTGAGCAATATTGATCAGTGCTTTTGCTCTTTGTCTTAAATTCTTACCAAACAAATAAGCAACACCATATTCAGTAACTACATAATGAACATGAGCACGGGTAGTAACTACACCGGCACCTGGTTTTAGAGTAGGTACAATTCTTGAAATTCTTTTTGCTGTACGTGATGGTAACGCAATGATCGGTTTTCCACCTTCACTCAAAGACGAACCACGAATAAAATCCATCTGCCCTCCCACTCCGGAATATTGATACGTACCGATCGAATCAGCACAAACCTGACCGGTAATATCAATTTCAATAGCGCTGTTGATCGCTACCATTTTATTATTACGACGAATAACATGCGGATCATTGACATAATCAATATCGAGAAACTGGAATGCGGGGTTATCATTTACATAATCATACAATCGTTTTGTGCCAAGTGCAAAAGCAGTTACTACTTTGTTTGGATGTATTTGTTTGTATTTATTATTGATAATATCTTTTTCAAAAAGATCAATAATGCCATCAGAACACATTTCAGTGTGTACACCAAGATCTTTATGATTCGTAAGTGATTTCAGAACGGCGTCAGGTATTGAACCAATTCCCATTTGTATGGTGCTTCGATCCTCGATCAGCTCAGCTACATATTGACCTATTTTAGCATCAGCAGCAGTTGCTTTCGTACTAAAATCCATTTCATATAATGGTTCATCACAGTACACCATACTGTCAAACCGGCTGCTATGTATTAAGCCATCTCCATGAGTTCTTGGCACATTTGGGTTTACTGATGCAATAATATGTTTTGCATTATTTACGGCGGAGCGGGCAATGTCAACCGAGACTCCCATCGAACAATAGCCATGATCGTCGGGTGGTGATACTTGTATCAATGCAACATCAAGCGGTAAAATATTTTGCTTAAATAGTTCTGGTATTTCGCTTAAAAATATCGGCACGTAATCAGCCAATCCTTCATTCACTGCGTTGCGAACACTTGCAGAAACAAAAAGAGAATTAAAATGAAATATACCTGAATAGGCTGGTTTGTCAACATGCAGATCACCATAAACTGTAATTGAAACCAGTTCTACATTTTTTAATCGATGAGCATGTTTTGTCAACGCCTTTAATAAACAGGTTGGAGTTTGTGCACTTCCATGTAAATACACACGGTTATCTGATTGAATAACTGAAAGTGCTTCTTCAGGCGTTTTGTATACTATTGGGATCTTCATGCTGATGCAAAACTACAACCCAGTGATTCTAATGAAATGATATGAGAATATGATCGTGATGATATTCGTATTTTAATGAGCTGATAAAAATCATGCTAACTCCCGTTAGTTAAATCTTATTCATAAACAACTCTTCGACCAAAAGGAACCAAAGAGATCTCAACAAGTTTAAAATGCTGTTTGCCCCATGGAATACCAATTATTGTTATGTAAAGAAGAAGTCCCATGACAATGTGAACGATCGCGGTATACAAGCCGCCACTCAATATCCAGATAATATTACAAAGAGTCGAAAGACATCCCGAGTTACTGCTATCGCTAACTACTTTCTTACCAAAAGGCATAAGAACCAACCCCGCTAATTTGAAACATTGTAACCCCCAGGGTATTCCAACAATTGTGATACATAATAATATTCCACCAAAAAAATATCCTATTGCAGCAAACAAGCCTCCAAAAAGCAGCCATATAATATTACCTAAAAGATTCATTTATGAT
>DASRRA010000428.1:0-16111 GCA_035696085.1 Bacteroidia bacterium
GTATGGGATTTAAATATGTCATTTGGAGGTTTCCCTTTTGTTGGTGTTTCCAATACAAGTTTGAACGGATTAATGATAGCAGATATGCAGAAACTTCCGGTAACAAGCCATTCTACCGACCAATATTGGCCATTAATTAAAGATGTTATTGGTAATGCTACTTATAAACGGATGTATATTGCCCACATGCGCACCATTGTGAACGAAATATTTGTATCCAAGTATTACCAAACAAAAGCTGCTCAATTAATGTCACTGATTGATACGGCTGTAATGAGTGATACCAATAAATTTTTTACATATGCACAATACCAATCATCCATGACCGCAAGCACGCCCAATGGAAGTTTTCCGGTACCTGGTATTTCTACATTGGTAGAAGGACGCGTAACCTATTTGCAGTCAACCGCTGATTTTACAAATACGCCTCCTGTAATTACGGCAGTTAAACCCAGTGATACAATTCCTGCATTGTATGCAAAAGTAGCCATTACTGCGAATGTGACGAATACAACTACCTCCGGCGTTTATCTGGGTTATCGTTTTGCAAACTCAGACAAATTTAATCGTATTCAAATGATGGATGATGGCTTGAACAACGATGGTCTCTCGGGCGATAATATATATGGGGCCAACCTAACGATGAGTGGCAACCAGATGCAATATTACATTTATGCAGAAAATGCTAATGCAGGTATGTTTTCTCCGGAACGTGCAGAACATGAATTCTACACATTGAAATCCGGTACGCCTGTAGCAGATGCTGGGCAAGTAGCGATCAATGAGTTTTTGGCTTCCAACAAAACAGTGAAAATGGATGAAAAAGGCGAATATGAAGATTGGATTGAGTTATACAATATCACTGCATCTCCTTTGAACCTGGGCGGATTATTTTTATCAGATTCATATGCCAATCCTAAAAAATATACATTCCCTGCAAATACGATTATTCCAGCTCATGGTTATTTAGTACTTTGGGCAGACGAAAATGCAAGCACCACCTCTTATTTACACTGTAATTTTAAATTGTCAACTGGTGGAGAGCAACTCCTATTGACCAATGAAACTGGTAAAGTATTGGACAGCTTGAGTTTTGGTACCCAACTGGATGATATTTCATTGGCCCGTTGTCCGAATGGAACCGGTAAATTCAAAGCTTCAATTCCGACATTTAACGCAAGCAATTGCCCGGATGCTATCGGAGAATATACATCTGAACCACCGCCTTTGATCTATCCGAATCCGGCAAACGAAACGGTAACAATAGAATTCACTAACTCGAATAGTAGAAATCAAGTAATTATTTACAATGCCGTGGGTCAACAAGTAGGCGCTCTTCAATCAACAAAAAAGGCAGAGCAACTAATTATTTCTAACTTACCGGCTGGTCTTTATTTTATCCGGGTAAACGGAAATCAACTCCAGAAAATGGAAATAACACGATAACAGTATAGTTTAATAAATAATCAAGAAAACATTGAAAAAAACAGCAATTATAGCCATCATATCACTATTTACAAGTACTTATGCCTGTAAAAAACCAGCAGGAGAAGGAGGTGTAGCAGCTATAAAAGGAACCATTTATACAAGAAATTACAATTCAAATTTTTCTAACTTCCTTGGTCAGTATCCAGGAGCAGATCTTGACGTATACATTATTTATGGAGATGATGTGACGTTTGGTGACAGAACAAAATCCGGCCCTGATGGTCTATTTGAATTTAAACATTTACGAAAAGGAAATTATAAAATTTATGTATATTCAAAAGATTCGGTGGGAACAGTTGGTTATCCCTATAGCACGACGAACCCAAATGTAAATGCACCGGATATAGCTGTATTTAAGGACACAGAAATAACAAAGAGAAAAGAAACGGTTGACGTGGGTACATTCACCATTTTTGATTAATACTAAGCAAGGCTAAGCTCATTACCATGAAAATTAAATGTATGATAATCCTGTTGGCATTGATTGCCGGATTCAACGGAATAGCTCAAAGTAAAAAGGAAATAAAAAAATTAAAAATGAAATCTGTAACGGTCACAGTTACAGAGGTTGTGGATGGCAAAGAAAAAACATTTAACGAAACATTTAAACGGTTTGATCATGATGCAAATGAAGTAGAAGATGTAGAATACAATAAAGATGGTACTTTCAAAAAGAAAGTTGTTTGCAAATACAATAAAAACAACGATGTGGTTGAAGAACAATTGTACGATGAAAAAGGAACACTGAAAAAGAAAACCACAACAGAGTACAATATGGACAAAAACAAAACAATGGAAATTGTTTACGATGGAAATGACCAGGTTGTTGAGAAAACTCAATATGGATACAACTCCTTTGGTGAAAAAACCTTTGAATTAATCACTGATAGAAAGGGAGACGTGATAAAAAAATCAATTTACGTATATGATAAAAACAGTATGAAAGTTGAGAAAAAAACAACCGATGGCAAAGGGAATCTGATTTCGATAAAAAAATATACATACGAATACTAAAGACGTGACAGCGGCAAAAACTATATTACTCGATTTTGATCCGATCACATTAAAAGATATGGATGCGGTAGCATTAATGAATCGCACAGATGTAAAATTTGCATTTAGTCGTGAACGTTTGCCGGAATTCCTCAAACAGCTTACCAAACACTATTATGTATTGGATGTAAACGGTCATAGAATAAGTCGTTATGAGTCGCTTTATTTTGATACCATCAAATTTGATTTGTATTTTTCACACCATCGTAAAAAACCTTCCCGCTACAAGATCCGCTTCAGAAAATATGTTGAATCCAATCTCCATTTCTTTGAAGTAAAATTCAAAAATAACAAAGGAAGGACGATTAAGGATCGTGTAAAACAACAGGAGATTGACGGAAAAATTGAGAATGTAGCAGAAGATTTATTGAAAGAGAAAACCCCGATTTCTGTCAATGATTTGGAAGCAAAATTCTGGGTCAACTATTCCCGCATCACCTTAGTGAATAAGTATGCAGCCGAACGTGTGACAATTGACCTGAACCTGACTTTCAAAAATGAAGAACAGGAAAAAGAAATTGATGACATCGTTATAGCAGAGGTGAAACAAGATAAAGAGGTGAGCTCCAAATTTTTGGAAATTATGAAACACAACCGTATCCGAAAAGTGAGCCTGAGCAAATATTGCTTTGGAGTGATTAGCCTTTACAATTCATTAAAACATAATAATTTCAAAAAGAACTTACGATTAATTAAAAAAACAATAGATGTTACTATTACAAGCGCTGAATGATGAATCAACCGCATCAGGATTTCAATTTTTTGAAAAATTAGGACCAAAATTCTTTTATCGTCTGGTAATTGATTTTGCTTCTGTATTTATTCTTATTCGTTTTATTTATTTTCCCGTTTACAAAAACAGAGAGAATTTTTTTACATTTTTTATTTTCAATCTCATCATCTTTCTTATCACATTTATTTTAAATAAGTCGGATATGAGCATGGGCGCAGCTTTTGGTTTGTTTGCGGTGTTCTCCATGTTGCGCTACCGCACGGAAGGGATTACCACAAAGGATATGACTTATCTTTTTTTGGTGATCGCTGTTGGATTAATTACGGCACTTAGTAAAGGAAATCCAATGGAAATTTCTTTCATCAATATTGTTATCATTCTGTTCACCTTATTGTTGGAAACCAGGATACTGTTCAAGAAAGAAGTTTCCCAGGTGATTCAATATGAAAATATTGAATTGATAAAGCCGGAATTAAGGAAAGAATTGAAAGAGGATTTGGAAAGACGTATGGGAATTACAATTAACCGTATTGAGATTTATAAAGTTGATTTTTTAAATGATACGGCAGCCATTCGTGTCTTTCATTACGAAATAAAGGAGTAAGAAAATGCTGATGTAAAAGAAAAAGCAGGAAACAAAGAAATGGGGTTAGTTGAGAAATACAATAGATCGATTCAGGCATCAGTACATATCCTTATATGGGCAGTATTGTTTATTTTCCCCCTTTCTTTTACACGACCAGACGGCCAAATTAATTATCCCTGGTTGATTGTTCACACATGGGTACCCCTGGTGGAATATATGATCGTATTTTATGCAAACTATTTTTCATTAACACAAAAATTACTTTTTAAGCGGAAATATTTAGCCTATGCAATCGTCAATGCATTAATCGTTCTGGTGTTTTTATGGGTGAATGGTAAATGCCATGGTTATTTAATGGAAATGGAAATAAAAAGCGGTAAGGCACCGGATTTTATGAGGCATCCAGGACCACCGGTTATCAGTTTTATTTTCGCGGATTTGATATCCTTTTTTATTCCAATTGCATTTTCCGTGGCAACACGGTCTACGCAACATTGGTTAAAAACAGAATCGGAAAAAAAGGAAGTGGAGAATAGAAACCTGGAATCAGAACTTGTTCATTTGCGTTATCAGCTGCAACCGCATTTCTTTTTTAATGCATTAAATAATATCTATTCATTGGTGGAGCATTCTCCTGAAAAAGCACAAGAAGCTATTCATAACCTAAGTAAGCTCATGCGCTACTTGTTATATGATACCGGAAAAGATAAAATTGAGTTGTCTCGCGAAATTGATTTTTTGAAAAAATTTATCCAATTAATGGAGCTTAGGCATACAAACAGAACAATTGCGCGGTTTAAATTTCCAGAAACACAACAAAACAAGTATTATATAGCGCCATTGTTGTTTATATCCATGATTGAGAATGCTTATAAACACGGAATCTCGGCAACACAACAATCCGATATTTCTTTTGAGATGAAGATTGAAGGAAATGAATTATTTTTTATAAGTAAAAATTCAAATTTTCCTAAGAGTGTATCGGATAAAAGTGGATCCGGGATAGGCTTGCAAAATTTAAGAAAACGATTGGAGTTAATTTATCCGAAAAAATATGAGCTCAAAAGCGGTGTAATGGATAACGCTTATTTTATTGAATTAAAAATAAATTTAAACGAATGAAAATAGCCTGTCTTATAGTTGATGATGAGCCTTTAGCAATTCAATTGCTGGACAGATATGTATCACAAACGCCTTTTCTACAGTGCGAGGCAAGATGCAGCAGTGCTATTGAAGCGATGGAAGTATTGAATTCAACAAAAATCGATTTGATATTTATGGATATTCAAATGCCGGAATTAAATGGGATTGAATTTTCAAGAACATTGAGTAAAGATATTCGTGTGATTTTTACAACTGCATTTGATGATTATGCATTGGAAGGTTTTAAAGTAAATGCATTGGATTATTTACTCAAACCTTTTAATTACGAAGAGTTTTTGATTGCTGCCAATAAAGCAAAAGATTGGTATGAAATGGTGCAGGGGAACAAGACACCAGAAGATGCTTCAAATTTTATTTTTGTAAAATCGGAATACAAGCAGGTTAAAATTGATTTGAATGAGGTATTGTATTTTGAAGGATTAAAAGATTATATAAAAATATGGTTGAAGGGAATAGCAAAGCCGGTATTAACCATTATGAGTTTGAAATCCCTTGAAAGTCAATTACCCGATAACAAGTTCATGCGGGTGCATCGTTCTTTTATCATTGCACTCAACAAAATTCAGGTAATTGAACGCGGACAAGTGGTGATGCAAAACAGCGCTTACGTTAAAATTGCCGATCAATACAAAGAAAAGTTTCAAAATTTTATCTCAGCAAATAGATTTGATTAAAAATTAATACTTGAATTATGGAAAAAATGACAGATTTAGAATACATCAAAAATTTAGGGCAAAACATTAAGAAGATTCGCCTTGAAAAAAGAATGAACCAAGTGGATCTTGCCCTTGCGTGCGATTTTAAAAAGCCAAACATGCAACGCATTGAAGCGGGGAACACCAATCCTACGTTTAAGACCTTATTAAAAATCGCAAATGCGTTGGAGGTGCAAGTCGCCGACTTGTTAAAATTTGATTTGACAGATCATATGACCAAGTTATAGCTCGAATTCAGGAGCATTTGCAATCGCATCTGCTTTAATGGTAAATACGATAGTTCCGGATTTAAATTTTTGGTCATGAAAGAGATAATTGTCTGTCAGACTTACTATCCTGCGGGACAGAAAAGGTGATGAGGAAGCTGCTAAAATCATTTAAATCCGAACTTTTATCGTATACGAAAGAACTAACTTTACTTGTATCCGATCACTCACAAGTAAAATACCTCTCTGCATCTCTGTTTCTAAATAGTGGATGCGTTCTTTGTACTCTTTTTCAGGGTTTAAATTATACGTGATCAAATCCAGGTGTTGGGTATCTGACGCAATCTTTTATGTGAATTTTTTTGAAAAATCTGAAAATAGTTACCACTTTTGAATCTTGAAAATGTAAGATAAAAGAAGAATGGATAGTACACATCATCATGCTCATGAACATCATCACCATCATGCCCCCAATATTACAAGCCTAAATAGAGCATTTATAATTGGGATTGGGCTGAACATGGCGTTTGTGGTGATTGAATGTATTGCCGGTTTCTATACCCATTCATTGGCGCTTCTTTCAGATGCAGGGCATAATTTAAGCGATGTAGCTATGCTTGGATTATCCCTTTTTGCCTTTCAAATAGCTAAGCGTAAAGCCACATCCAGGTATACGTATGGCTTTCACAGGGGCACTATCCTGGCTTCTTTAGCCAACGCCGTTATTTTATTAATTGCTGTCGGAAGTATTGGCTGGGAAGCGATTCAACGGTTTATTACGCCGGTACAAACCCAGGGTTCTACGATTAGTATCGTTGCAGGTATTGGTATCGTGATCAATGCCACTTCTGCGTTGCTGTTTTTTAAGGACAAAGAAACCGATCTGAATGTAAAAGGCGCCTATTTGCATTTAGCGCTTGATGCATTGGTTTCGGCTGGTGTTGTAATTGCTGGGCTTATTATCACCTATACGCATGCCTCGTGGATTGACCCGCTTATTAGTCTGGTCATTATGATTGTGGTTATTTACAGTACCTGGGGCTTATTGAAAGAAAGCCTGAAACTTTCACTTGATGCAGTGCCGAAATCCATTCACCTGGAAGAAGTGAAAAACGAAATCCTTAAAACAAAAGGAATAAAATCCATACACCATATCCATATTTGGGCAATGAGTACGACAAAGAATGCGATGACCGCTCATTTAATCCTTGAACGAAACCTGGATGAGGAGCAGATCATTGCCATTAAACATTCGGTAAAACATGCACTGGAGCATTTAAATATCCAGCATGTGACTTTAGAGACCGAACTGGAATACTGCCAGGAAGAATCCTGTGATTCAGCGTAGATGTAGGGTTTTTATAAATGAGCATAATTGATTTGAAGAGAGAAAAAAATGAAAAATAAAACCATGGAGACTAATCGTCTCAACTTATCTTTATTAAGTCTCAACGAAGCAGATTTTATTTTCGAATTGCTCAATACGCCGCAGTGGATACAATATATTGGTAACCGGAATATTAAAACAAAAGAAGACGCAGCCGCCTACATTCAAAAAATTGCAGATAATCCCACAGCAGACTACCTGGTGGTAAAGCTAAAAGAAACAGGAATACCTTTAGGTGTTGTTACGTTTATGAAGCGCGATTATCTGGATTATTATGATATCGGTTATGCATTCTTACCCCAGTTTGGAAAAAAAGGATATGCCTATGAAGCTGCTAAACGCCTGCTGGATGAAGTGAAGAATGAACACGCGACAATTCTCGCAACTGTTTTAAAGGATAATAAACGCTCCATTCAATTGTTGGAAAAGCTGGGCCTGAAATTCGATAAAGAAATCATTATCAATAACGAGGCCCTGCAATTGTATCGCATCGATCTTCCAAAATAATTTATTGTACTATTATTTTCGTTGTATACATCACATCAGCGTTACTGATTTTTACAAAATAAATCCCTGTTTCTGCATTTGGAATGGTTACCGCGCTGGAAAAATGCTGTCTTAAAATACATTCACCTAGCATATTGTAAACTTCTATCGTTTGAAAAATATCGCTATTATCTACTTGAAGGTTAAATGTTCCATTGGATGGATTTGGATAGATTGAAATGGAATTTTTCAAATTTTCATTGATCCCATTTGGTTTCGGATTTATGAAATAATGGATGCTGTCAGCCATATACGGTTGCGGATTAAGGTTATAAGCACTTTCATCCGTTAATTGATTGGATGCGTTATAATAGTAGTGATAATGACTCAAAGGAGTGTACACACCATTCATCATTTCTCCAAAAAGCAAGCTCAGTATATTTCCGTTGGAATTATGTGTATTTGTACTTTGCGATTGCGCTACCCAACTTTTAATACCTGCATCCCATCTAAAAAATTTTCTGCTCATTTCATTTTTCCCGTTGAACTCCCTGATAAGGCTATCCATTAGTAACGTGCCACTGTATCTTAATTCCAGAACAGGGTTTTTATTTGCATCATATGTGAAAATATCTTTTGAGCCATCATACCACTGAGATCCCTGATAAAATTGATGGGTCTGTTCTCGAACCGTATGATCAGGATTGTATGCAAAAAGTGTTTTGGAAAACCCATACCAACTGGCATTGTTCCAACCCTGGATCTCGTTTGTTAGAATAAAGCCGCTGTTGTCATATGTATTGACGTAGCGTTGTGCATTGTCCCAGCTATTTGTATTCACGTTCCATGTTTGCTCAATCGTTTCCGTCAGGTTATCGTTTGTATATGTATTGGTGGTCAAGCGGGCATTTAATAAGACAGATTTATCATCCCAGCTTTTTAGTAAGTGACTTGTTAATTTGTTTTTACTATTATAGGCATAATAATAGGTTGAACGATAACCCTTAGGCATATTATAGTAAGTGATTTCTGTCAGGTTTTTATTGGCATCATAGTGAATGTTTTTCGCTTTCGTACCTAAAAATAATACGTTACTTGAATCCGTTTGCCAATAATGGATACTGTCGTACATGGCAGAAGTTGGTGGTGTACATTGGCCAACGTTAAAAGCATTAAAGTTAGAATAAAGGAAGGGGAAATTTTCCTGGGCGGTTATTTTTCCTATTAAAAAAATAGAAATGATGGCAATAAGTTTTGTTTTCATGATAAAGATATGTAGTGTTGTTTCTAAGAAAGACGCATAAAATTACCGCATGGTTGGGTTAGGAGGCTGCTCAGTCATGCTTTTTGAGTTAACGGCAGAATCCATTGAGTTAACGGTTGATGGCATCTGTCAGTTGGGCGACATTTAAAAATGTTCTTGAACGGATTTATTTAGGGGAATCAGTTTATACTTATTCCGTTTCATCCAGCTTTTTATCAAATCATCCGCATCGGGATAATAGGTAGACTTTTGAATTAAATTTTTAAAATCTTCTATCGAATTTACTTGCTCATATTCTCCAACATATCCGTATCCGGTATAACAACCATTTTCAATGAGAATAACAGATCGCTCCTCATCGTTTTTACCTCTGTCAACCAATGCAAAACTAGCATGCGTATAAATGTATCGCTCTAAGATAGCCTGCATACGTTTATTATAAGCTTCTATTTCTTCCTCTCCCGAACAAATGCCATTGCATTTTTTTATTTGATGATTAAAACAAACGGAGGTGTCATCTGTTAATCCGCAATAACGCAAACACAGTATGTGCTCATCAATCCAGGACTCCAAACGCTCTCTGGCACTTAAATACGAATTAAATGATACCAATGCAGCAGTAGATTCTTCAAAGGCAACAATCTTTAAATTCACAATACCATTTTCATCTTTAAACCAATCGATGCAATGTGTGAATTCGTGTGATTTACGTACACGATTATAGGTGGGTTTGTGTTTTTTTATTTCTTCTGATTCCAGCAACAATGCAATTAATTCACTGCCTGTTTTCACAAAATCAACATTGTATAAATCATTCAGCATTTTTTTACTCTTGTGTTCTTTGCTGTTAAAATGACTCATAGCCCGCGTATACATATTGGTGCTCTTGCCAATGTAAATGATATTTTGCTCTTTATCTAAAAAATAATAAACACCACATTCTTCCGGCAGTTTATTTAAGATGTATTGTTTTATTTTGTCAATGCGCCTGGTCATCAATTCATCCACACCCTTGTTTTTATATTGTGGATGCATGTTTTTTAATTGCAGCAAAATATCAAATAGCTTGGCAGTAGCCACCGCATCACCTTCAGCGCGGTGTCGTGCTTCGTTTTCTATGCCCAGTGAATCGCAGAGTTTTCCTAAACTGTAGGAGAGTTTTCCAGGCATTAATTTTCTGCTCAATCGTACGGTACACAATGTTTCGCGTTTGTACTTATAGCCCAGGGAGGCAAATTCTTCTTTGATAAAACCATAATCAAAACCCACATTGTGTGCAATAAAAATACGGTCGGCTGTTAGCTCAATTATTTTTTTTGCAACCTCGTGAAATTTAGGTGCATCGGCAACCATATCATTGGTAATACCGCTTAAACTTGCATAAAAAGGAGAGATGTTACATTCGGGATTGATAAGGGTGGTGAATGTTTCGGTAACTGTTAAGCCATCGTGCAGGATGATACAGATCTCTGTAATCCGTCCCCGTTTGTATTCAAACTTTCCTCCGCACGTTTCTATGTCTATAATGGCAAACATCTAATTACAAATTTAGTAGCTTTGGTGTAAAATTTTATAAAATGAAAAAAATTAATATAGTAATAAGTACTGCTTTATTGTTACTCTTCATCGGTAGCTGCACGCCCCCTCCCGATACGGATGCCGATCTTCGACATGTGGATCAAACCCTGGATCAGCTTAACCTGATGGCAGCCAATGCGGATTTCTACACCTATTTCGAGCTTTTTACCCCAGATGCCGTTTTCATCGGAACCGATGCAACAGAACATTGGGATAAAAAAAGCTTTATGGAATGGGCAAAACCACGTTTTGATGAAAAGAAAACCTGGCATTTTGAATCCATTGACCGACATATTTATTTTAATAAAACCCTTGATTTTGCCTGGTTTGATGAATTACTGAAAACCCGCATGAAAATTTGCAGAGGATCCGGTGTATTAATCAAACAAAACAATAAATGGAAAATTCAACAATATGTATTGTCCATGACCATTCCCAATTCCCTTACCGATACCGTTGTGAAAATCAAAACAACGGTTGAAGATGAGCTCATCAAAAAATTGGATGTGAAATGATGTAATATTTAATATGTAATAAGTAATAAACTGCGAAGGGAATATTACTTATTACATATTAAATATTACATCTACTTACTTCCCATTTCCACTCTATACGATTGCAAAAACCGAATCACATTATCAATATTCAAATCCTGCGGTTTAAACTCTCCAATGTTTAAACTGCAGACAAAGCTCCAGATTTCCAGTATCTCGGAATTAGGTACTGTATAAGGTTCATAGGCTGTATTATCCGAATGAAAAACAAAGGCAGCAGTTGGTTTTTTCTTTTCACGATACAAACGTTTGTATACCAGGCCATCGTTTTTCGTCAGTACAATATAGGTTTGCCCTTCTTTTACATCCGTCAATGCTTCTACATATTTACCAACCAGTATGGCACCTTCTTTTAACGGCGGCATAGAATCTCCTTTAATGCCAAAGGCTCTGTGTTTACCTAAAATTTTAAAAGGTAAATTCATGATGGGTAACTCCTGTATAAACTGGGGATCGGCGTAACCGGTTAAATAACCTGCCGATGCTTTTACAGGCACCACTTCAATCACATCATTGTTTTCTTTATCCACACGTATCGGAAATAAAATACGGTTTTTGCCAATTTTCATCAATGCTTCCGGATCCGTTTGCGATAAATCACCACAAATCAGCGCATCTACCGAAATCTGAAAGTAGCGGGAAATGGCAATCAACAATTCAATGGGCGGTTCATTGCGGCCCTCTTCATATGCACCCAGGCGGGAACGGTTTATTTTCAGATCCTCTGCCAGCTGCTCCTGGGATATTCGTTTTAAATCCCTTAATACCTTGATGTTTTTGGCTATTTTACTCATTGCTATAAATTATGGCACTAATATACTACATTATGTAGTAATTTCAAAATCTGAAACGAAGGGAAATGGAAAGAACAGTTGTACACATGGATTTGGATAGCTTTTTTGTATCGGTATCCCGCTTACAAAATAGCGCCTTAAATGGAAAACCCGTATTGGTAGGAGGAAGCAGTGATAGAGGAGTGGTTGCTTCCTGCAGTTATGAAGCCCGGCAGTTTGGCATTCACTCCGCCATGCCCATGAAACTGGCCCGGCGATTATGTCCGGAAGCTATCATCATCCGCGGCGATTATGAAAACTATAGTAAATATTCTTCCCTCATTACGGATATCATCCGCGACCAGGTGCCGGTATATGAAAAATCATCCATTGATGAATTCTACCTGGACCTTTCCGGCATGGATAAATTTTTTGGATGCTATAAATGGGCGACAGAGCTCAGGCAAAAAATACAAAAGGAAAGTGGTTTGCCGATCTCCTTCGGCTTATCCGTTAATAAAACAGTTTCCAAAGTAGCTACCGGTGAAGCAAAACCCAATGGTCAAATGCAGATTGATTTTGGAAATGAAAAGAAATTTTTGTCTCCGCTTTCTGTCAGTAAAATTCCTATGGTAGGTGAAAAAACAGCACACCTGCTGAGAAGCATGGGTGTTGAGAAAATAAAAACGCTGCAGGAAATGCCGGTGGAATTATTGGAAAATGTATTGGGTGTAAATGGTATTACCATCTGGAAAAAAGCCAATGGTATTGATAACACACCGGTAGAACCTTACTCGGAACGCAAATCCATTTCTACCGAAGAAACCTACGATGCAGATACCACGGATATGAGTAAGCTAACATCCACCCTGGTGGCCATGACAGAAAAATTAGCTTTTCAAATGCGCATGGAAGGAAAATTAACATCCTGCATCGCCGTCAAAATTCGTTACTCCAATTTTGATACGCATACCAAAGAGTCGCGTATCGCTTATACTTCCTGCGATCATACGCTGATTCAAAAAGTAAAAGAATTATTTGAAAAAGTATATGAGCGTCGCATGTTGATACGGCTGGTTGGTGTACGTTTTAGTCACCTGGTTGGAGGTGCCTATCAAATCAATATGTTCGAAGATTCCGAACACATGATTCGTTTGTACCAGGCCATGGATCGTATGCGGAAAAAACACGGAGATGATAAAATACAGCGCGCCATTTCATCGGGTTATCAATTGCGGCAGTTTAATCCTTTTAATGGTATCAGTAAATAATGTATCTGAATTGTCATACCTATTACAGTTTTAAATACGGGACCTTATCCGTTGCGCAACTTTTGTCGCAAGCACAGCAATTCCAAATTGACGCGCTTGTGTTAACAGATATCAATAACACATCCGGTTGCCTGGAATTTATTCGAGAATCAAAAAAACACAACATACGTCCTATCGTTGGCATTGATTTCAGAAAAGGTGCCAAGCAACATTACATCGGTATTGCAAAAAACAACGAAGGGTTTTTAGAATTGAATCAGCACCTTTCAGCCTGTTTATCCGATCAATCAGTTTTATGCACGCAAGCACCGATATTTTACAACAGTTATGTGATTTATCCTTTTGGAAGTATAAATCCCAAACAATTGAAAGAGCATGAATACATCGGTGTAAAACCGGGTGATTTAAATAAATTAATTTTTTCAGAATGCAGATCTTACCTGCATAAATTGGTGGTGCTGCATCCCGTAACTTTTTCAAATAAAAAAGACTTCAATGCACATCGCTTGCTGCGTGCAATTTATAACAATACCTTGTTGAGTAAGCTGCCCCTGACTGAACAAACCAATGAACAGGAATTATTTCAGGAAGAGAAAAAGCTACTGCTGTTATATGAACAATATCCGCAAGTGGTCATTAACACCAGGAGAATAATAGATTCCTGCGGTATTCAAATGGAATTTGGAACAAGTAAAAATAAAAGCACTTTTACCGGTAGCATTGCCGAAGATGAAGCGCTCATGCGCGAGAAATGTTACGAAGGATTGTTGTACCGCTATTCCAATCCGGATCGCTCCATTTACGAGCGGTTAGAAAAAGAATTGCAGGCTATTTTTAACATGCAGTTTACTTCTTATTTTTTAATCAATTGGGATATGCTGGCTTATGCAAGAAGTAAAGGATATTTTTATGTAGGGCGCGGAAGTGGTGCCAATAGCCTGGCTGCGTATTGTTTGAAAATAACCGATGTGGACCCCATCGATCTGGATTTATATTTCGAACGCTTTATTAATCCGTATCGTACCAACCCTCCGGATTTTGATATTGATTTTTCCTGGAAGGACAGAGATGATATAACACAATACCTGTTTGAAAAATACGGAACAGCGCATACCGCTTTATTAGCTACTTACAATACCTTTCAATACAATTCTGTTATTCGTGAATTAGGAAAAGTATTTGGATTGCCCAAAGGAGAGATTGATGAATTGGTAGAAACAAAACAATCAAAATTAACTCCGGATAGCATCACGCATCTTATTTTTAAATACAGTGCACATATACAGGATTTTCCCAGCCATTTGAGTATACATGCAGGCGGCATTCTTATTTCTGAAAACCCAATTAATTATTATACGGCTACCAGTATGCCGCCTAAGGGTTACCCTTTAACGCAATTCAGCATGCTGGAAGCAGAAGACGTGGGACTTTATAAATTTGATATTTTAAGTCAGCGGGGTTTAGGCCATATCAAAGACACGATTGAAGTCGTGAAAAAAAATAAAGGCATTGATATCGATATTCACCAGATCGCTGCTTTTAAAGAAGATGAGAAAATAAAAACTTTGCTGAGAAGTGGAAAAACAATGGGTTGCTTTTATGTGGAATCACCGGCCATGCGTATGCTTTTAAAAAAACTGGAAACGGATACATATCTGGGATTGGTGGCTGCAAGCTCCATCATACGCCCAGGTGTGGCACAATCAGGGATGATGCGGGAATATATTTTGCGACACCGGGACCCGAAACGAAGAAATTACGTGCATGAAAAATTGGGCGAGCTAATGAGTGAAACCTATGGCATCATGGTGTATCAGGAAGATGTGATAAAAGTAGCACATTACTTTGCAGGATTGTCGTTGGCACAAGCCGATGTGATGCGAAGAGGAATGTCTGGAAAATTCAGGGCAAGAGAAGAATTTCAAAAAGCCAAAGAAGATTTTTTCAATAATTGTATAGAAAGAGGGTATGGAGAAGAAACCACCAAAGAAGTGTGGAGGCAAATTGAAAGTTTTGCAGGTTACTCTTTTTCAAAAGGACATTCTGCATCCTACGCAGTAGAAAGCTATCAGAGTTTGTATTTGAAGGCGTATCATCCAAAAGAATTTATGGTAGGGGTGATCAATAACTTTGGCGGTTTTTACCGAACAGAGCAATACATTCATGAAGCAAAAATGTCCGGTGCTAGCATACTACCGCCTTGTATCAATCGCAGTGAACAGTTGACCAGCATACAGAACGATGATATCTATTTGGGATTTATTCACCTGGGTGAGCTGGAAAAAAATACGACAGAAGTTCTATTGCTGGAACGTGAAAAGAATGGGCCCTTTCTCCACCTGGAGGATTTTATGAAACGGGTAAGTATATCCGTGGAGCAATTGCGTATCCTCATTCGCATGGGTGCCTTTCGCTTTACCGGTAAAACAAAAAAAGAATTGCTTTGGGAGATTCACCACATATTGGGCAACCAGAAAAAAACAAACCCGGCTCATGAATTATTTGAAATACAAAAACGGGCATTTAAATTACCGGAACTGCATCAGCATGTTTATGACGACGCATTGGATGAGTTGGAAATATTAGGGTTTCCGTTGTGCTCTCCCTTTGATTTATTAAAAGAAAAACCAACTACACATTTAAATGTGCAACACCTGTTGCAACATGTAGGCGAACAGGTAAGTATTGTTGGAAGTTATGTTGTGCATAAGGTAACACGTACGAGTAATGGAGATAGTATGGCTTTCGGAACTTTTTTGGATGTGAACGGCTATTTTTTTGATACCACGCATTTCCCAAAAGTATTTGACGAATTCCCTTTTACAGGTAAAGGCTGTTATAAACTGGAAGGG
>DASRRA010000429.1:0-3109 GCA_035696085.1 Bacteroidia bacterium
ATAGCCCCGATTGTAGCGGAAAGCTTTGCCGAAGTTCCAGCCTATGCAAGCATCCTGCTGGCGGAGAATGTAGGCAAACTTGAAGCGAAAAGCGGGAATATCGGAAATGAAGAAATAAATTTCCGCTACAAATTAACCTGACACGTTCTTTTCTAATGCATGATTGCGGAAATCAGAACTGTATCTTTTTAAGAACGTTAAATCTGACAGGTTACGCACAAAAAAACCGACAGCTTTGAAAGATCTGTCGGATTGTATAATTGAAGCTTAAAAAAAATTAGGTATTCTGTTTCTTCATTGTTTTTACCTTGAACAACTCTTTCAGTTTTTCTACCGCATAATCAATTTCTTCTTTTGTGGTGTATTTGCTAAAAGAGAAACGAACAGAAGGCTGATCTGCTGGTGCACCTATTCCTTGTAATACATGCGACCCTTTGTTGGTGCCGGATGAGCAAGCACTCCCGCCGGAAGCAGAGATCCCAGCAATATCTAAACTGAATAACAACATCTCCGCATTTTCTGTCTTTGGAAAACGAACGTTTAATACCGTATACAAACTATTTGTTAACGATCCATTAAAAGATATGCCAGGGATGGCTTCTTTCAATTCCTGGATCATGTATTCTTTGATAGCTGAAATATTTTTTTGATGTTTTTCCACATCACGCAATGCAAACTCCAATGCTTTGGCTAAACCAATAATACCATATAAATTCTCCGTACCACCGCGCATGTTGCGCTCTTGTGCGCCACCGTAAATCAAGGGATTGATTTTTACATTTCCATTGATGTACAACATTCCTACTCCTTTGGGTCCATGAAATTTATGTGGAGCACAGGTGATAAAGTGCACATGAATTGTTTTTAAATCAATCTTGTAATGCCCCATTGTTTGCACGGTATCTGAATGAAACAAGGCATCGTATTTTTTGCAGATCTCCCCTACTTCTTTTAACGGAAGTAAATTTCCAAGTTCATTGTTTGCATGCATCAATGAAACCAGGGAGCGCTCATTCTCCTGCAGCAATTGCTCCAGGTGAGCTAAATCCACTTGTCCATCCGGTGTTACATTCACAAAATTCAATTTTATTGCACCTTTGCTCTCTAATGCTTCTAAGGTGTGCAATACCGCATGGTGTTCAATTTTGGTAGTAATGGCATGCTTGATTCCAACATCTTCAATGCTGCAACGAATGGCCATGTTATCAGCCTCTGTACCACCGGAAGTAAAAAATATTTCGGAAGGAGATGCATTCAATAATTTGGCAACAGTTTTACGCGCCGATTCAATGGCCGCTCTTGTTTTTCTTCCGTGTGAATGAATGGATGAAGGATTACCAAAATGTTCAGTCATATAAGGTAACATCTCATCCAATACTTCTTTATCCAGAGAAGTAGTGGCTGCATTATCTAAGTAAACTTTCATTCTTTATTTATGTTTTAGAGAGTTGTTTCCGAATGTATCAGGAAACTGCTAATTGCTGTACTTTAATAAATTCGCGTATATCCAGCATGATTTTCTTTGCAAGATTATCAGCCGTTGTTTCGCTTTCACTTTCAGAGTAAATGCGAATGATAGGTTCTGTATTGGAACGGCGCAAGTGTACCCATTCTTTACCAAATTCTATCTTTACACCATCCACTGTATCAACAGGTTGTTTCTTGTATTTGTCTTTAATATCTTCCAATATTTTATCGACATTAACATCCGGAGTCAATTCAATTTTATTTTTGGAAATATAATAATCCGGATACGTTGAACGCAGCATCGAGCATGTTTTTCCATATTTCGCTAAGTGTGATAAAAACAAGGCAATTCCAACCAATGCATCGCGGCCGTAGTGCAATTCAGGAAGAATCACACCACCATTTCCTTCACCACCAATAATTGCTTTTGTTTCTTTCATCAATTTCACCACGTTTACTTCACCTACTGCAGAAGCACTGTATTTTCCCGCGTGCTTCTCCGTAATATCACGTAAGGCGCGTGTGGAGGATAAATTAGAAACGGTATTTCCTTTTTTACCAGAAGCTTTTTCAGAAGGGCTTCTTTTATTCAGCACATATTCTGCAACTGCAACCAGTGTATATTCTTCGCCAAACATTTCTCCATCTTCGCAAACCAGTGCTAAACGGTCCACATCTGGATCCACAACGATACCCAAATGTGCTTTTTCTTTTTTTACGAGTTTGGAAATTTCTCTTAAATTCTCTGGCAATGGTTCGGGGTTGTGCGGAAATTCACCATTGGGCTCACAATAAAGCTCAACGATGTTTTCTACGCCTAAAGCCCTTAAAAGTTGCGGTACCACAATACCTCCGGTAGAGTTCACGCAATCGATCACCACTTTAAATTTAGCGGCTTTGATAGCTGGAACGTCTATTAGTGGAAGCGCCAGGATTTTATCAATATGTTTTTTGAAATACGTATCGTCTTTCGTGATTTTACCCAATGCATTTACTTCTGCAAAGGCATAGCTTTCTTGTTCAGCGATGGATAGTACATCCGCACCATCTTTTTCGCTGATGAATTCGCCTTTACCGTTCAGTAATTTCAAGGCATTCCATTGTTTAGGGTTATGACTGGCAGTTAAGATGATGCCACCATCTGCCTTTTCCTCAGGTACAGCTATTTCAACGGTAGGGGTTGTGGAAAGGCCAAGATCTATAACATCTACACCCATTCCTTGTAATGTTCCCAGAACCAAATTGTTAACCATTTCACCCGAAATACGTGCGTCTCGCCCAACAACAATTTTTATTTTCTTTTTTCCCGCCTCTTTTGCGATAAATGTTGCAAAAGCAGCCGTAAATTTCACTACATCCAACGGACTTAATCCCTCACCTACTTTTCCTCCAATTGTACCTCTAATACCTGATATTGACTTAATTAGTGCCATATTTTTTCTATCTGTTTTTAGAAATTTTTTGCCCAAAAATTTTAAAGCCAACAAAGATAGGGTTTATCCTATAGTTTTTAAAATAAAACTTCTTAACAGATGCCTTTTCGTAACAATTAATTTAGACCTGCATAGTGCATTTTTTATTAATTTCGCGTAAATTTATGAAACCGTCATTTTTTGATCGGAATTAGTTTATTTATTAATTA
>DASRRA010000430.1:0-8060 GCA_035696085.1 Bacteroidia bacterium
CCAGGTCTAGATCAATGGCAGAGGGTTGGACAAAATTCAGCCCTCCTGCCCAGGGATTATTCACAAACCCGTTTTCCGTTTTAACGGGAATGCTATCGTTCCATTTGAAATACGGTTGGGCCCAGGAACGGTTTCCTGCAAGGAATAATACGATAATGGAGAAAAGAAGTAGCTTTTTCAAAGGAATCATGTATGTATTACTTACAAATATAGGATTATATTTTTGGAACTCGAAATCTATGAAACAGGCAATTTACAGGGCGATTTATCAAGAAAAAGCGGGATCTATTATTTAATTGTTAAGGATGAGGGCAAGGGCAGGAGATTTATCGAAAGGCCATAACAACTTATGGGTTGAAATGAGCCAGCAAAGGGCCTGAGCTGCCCTAAAATAAAAAAATAAGCCGGTCCGATTTATAAAAAATTATAAAATTGGTAAATACTAATTGTTATTCTATATTTGCACCCTTAATTTCAAGAGTAATAAAATCATTTCTGGGAAGATAAGCCTGGAACTGATGATCAAAATAAAACAATTTAATTATTAGAAGTTATGCAGAATAAAG
Organism: Bacteroidia bacterium; assembly: GCA_035696085.1. GTDB lineage: Bacteria > Bacteroidota > Bacteroidia > 2-12-FULL-35-15 > 2-12-FULL-35-15 > 2-12-FULL-35-15. The sequence continues at coordinate 567 of DASRRA010000430.1, forward strand.
GCGCTATAAGGCTGTTTGCAATTTTACTGGCACTTGCATGTGCTTATTATTTAATGTTTACCTATGTTGCCAATGGTATTGAAAAAGAGGCGAAAGCCTATGCTGAAAACTATGTGGAAACAAATCTGAAAAACAATCCAAACGGGAAAACATTTAGTACAGAAAAGGAGCGTCAAGCCTACATCGATTCTGCTGTAATTGTGAAGACGAATTCCTACCTGGATTCTTTAAAAAAGAAACCGGTTTACAATTTAGGTGTTGCACAATACACCTATGAAGATGTAACCAAGAGCAGATTAAATCTTGGATTGGATTTAAAAGGTGGTATGAACGTAACCCTGGAAGTTTCAGTAGCAGAGATTATCCGTTCGCTTTCAAACGATAGCAATGATCCTGCTTTTATCAAAGCGTTGGGCGAAGCACAAAAATTACAACCAAAATCCACCAAAGATTTTGTGACCTTATTTGGAGAACAATATCTAGCTGCGAATCCAAATGGTAAACTTGCTCTTAATTTCCAAACAATAGAGTTAAAAGGAAAAGTTGATTTTAATACATCCAATGAAGATGTATTAAAGTTTTTACGCGAACGTGTAAACGAAGCGATCGAGACGTCTGAAAATACATTGCGTACCCGTATCGACAAATTTGGAGTTACACAGCCAACCATACAGCGCCTTGCCTCTTCCGGACGTTTATTGATAGAATTACCTGGTGTTACCGATAAAGACCGTGTTCGTAAATTGTTACAAGGAACAGCAAACCTGGAATTCTGGGAGACGTATGATAACTCCGAAATCGCACCACTATTCCCTCAGGTAAATGATATCATAAAAGCATCATTGGCTTCATCTGATACAACCAAAAAAAGTGATACGGCATTAGCTGCTACAGCAGTAAAGCCGGTAATTGACTCTATTAATAAAGCAAAAGATTCAACCGCCTCATTGGCCTCGCAATTGAACAAACCGGCTACAACTGCTGACAGTACGAAGCTTTCTAAAGGAAAAGAGGACCAAGCAAAAGAAAACCCGTTTTTTGCTGTGTTAACGCCTGCTTTTGAGTATAGAGATAAAAAACCAGTTGGTCCGTCAAAAGGACCTGTGGTGGGATACGCCGTAATAAAGGATACAGCGAAAGTGAACCGTTATTTGAGCAATCCGAAAGTAAAAGCGCTTTTCCCCCCACGTACCAAATTTTTATGGACCTTTAAAGCACTTGACAAAGAAGAAACTGCTTACCAGTTGTTAGCAATAAAAGGAAATACAAATGCAAACGGGCAAGCACCATTAGCGGGTGATATCATTACAGATGCACGTAAAGAGTTTGAACCAGGTGGAGGAGGATCTCCGCATGTAACGATGCAAATGACTGCCGAAGCAGCCCAGGTTTGGAAACGCATCACACATGATAATATTGGTAAGTGTGTTGCCATCGTTTTAGATAATTATGTGTATTCATTCCCATATGTAAGAAGTGAAATTAGCGGAGGATCCGGAACACAAATCGAAGGAAATTTTACAATACCTGAAGCAGACGATCTTGTAACAATTTTGAAAGCAGGTAAATTACCGGCTCAGGCACGCATTGTTCAGGAAACTGTAGTTGGACCTACATTGGGTGAGGAAGCAATCAAAGATGGATTATTATCAACTGTGATCGCTCTCGTATTGGTACTGCTTTTCATGGGCTTCTATTATAGCAAAGCAGGTTGGGTGGCAGATTTTGCCATGATTGTAAACAACTTCTTTGTACTTGGAATTTTAGCTTCTTTCCACGCGGTATTGACACTCCCTGGTATTGCCGGAATCGTGTTAACAATCGCCATGTCTGTAGATGCCAACATCCTTATCTTTGAGCGTGTACGTGAAGAGCTGAATGTAGGAAAGGGAACCGCATTGGCAATTAAAGAAGGATATAAGAATGCGATGCCATCTATTATTGATGGTCACGTAACAACTTTATTATTAGGTGTTATCTTATTCGTGTTTGGAACCGGACCATTGCAAGGGTTTGCAACTACCTTAATTATTGGTATTATCTCATCACTTTTCTGCGCGATCTTTATCACACGTTTAATATTTGATCGTTGGTTAGGTAAAAACAAAGCGATTCCTTTTGGAAACAAATTAACGGAGCATGCTTTCAAAAAAATTAATATCAATTTCGTTGCAAAACGTAAGTTGTATTATGTATTCTCTGGAATCATCATTATTGCTGGTATCGCAGCCTATGTGAGTAAAGGTGGATTTACGTTGGGGGTTGACTTTAAAGGAGGTCGCTCGTATGTAGTTCGTTTTAATCAAGCACAACCAGTTGAGGATGTACGAAAGGCATTAGAAGTATCTTTCGGACAAATGCCTGAAGTAAAAACATATGGAGAAAATAGACAGCAACGCATTACCACTACTTATTTAATTGATGATGCCTCTTCAGATGCTGAACAAAAGGTAGAAGCAAAATTAATGGAAGGGCTGGCGCCATTTGGTGTCACCAAAAGTGATATCATGAGCTCCAATAAAGTGGGTGAAACAGTTTCCCGGGATATACGATCAAAAGCGGTATGGGCTATCTTATTATCGTGTTTGGTGATGTTCGTATTCATCTTTATCCGATTCAAAAAATGGCAGTATGGTTTAGGGGCAGTAATCGCTTTATTCCATGATGTGGCCATCGTACTTTCTGTATACATCTTATTAGATGGTATTCTTCCTTTCTTAGAGATCACGCAGGATTTCATTGCAGCGATCTTAACAGTAATGAGTTACTCCATGACAGATACAGTAGTTGTATTTGACCGCGTTCGTGAGTACTTAACAGAGCGTAATAAATCAGATTTAGATAAAACAGAGCGCGTAAAAGTGATCAACTATGCATTGAACAGTACGCTAAGCCGTACAATCAATACATCATTGACCATCTTCTTTGTATTATTGGCCATCTTTGTTTTCGGTGGTGAAACCATCAAAGGTTTCTCATTTGCCTTATTAATTGGTATTGTTATCGGAACCTACTCTTCTATCTGTATTGCAACACCAATCGTAATTGATTTGGAGCCGGAAAAAGCACTTGATAAAAAGCTTGCCGCAGAAAAAGAAGTTGCGAAGAACGCCATATGAGCTAAATCGTTAAATAAAAATAAAACCCAACATAAAAATGTTGGGTTTTGTTTTTTCGTACTTTTGTATCCCACACAGCCATACGTTCACAAATGCTTTTTTCGACGCTTTTATTTTTAAACCTTGGAGGGGGAGAGTTATTTCTCATCGTCATTTTCATTATTCTTTTCTTTGGTTCCGATAAATTACCCGGAATTGCAAAAGGATTAGGAAAAGCGATCCGCGAGGTCAACAACGCGAAGGAACAAATCCAGAACGAAATTCAAAACCACACCAGTGGCTTTAGAGAAGAGGTTGAAAAACATACCTCTGAGATCCGCACCGAAATGGATAAAGCCGGACAAGGATTCAAGAAACAAATAGATGATGCTTCCAAGGCATTAGACGAAGAAGGGAAGGCATTGGGAGATACAATGAAGGAGTAAAAATTCAGTGTGAGCGTGAGCGCGAGTCTTGAGGGGAATGTCTCCCTACTCGCGCTCACGCTCACACTGTTTTTTAAGGAGGTACTCCCGTAAAAAATGAAAATTTCAGACAAGACCCCCTAAAAAATAGGGGGTGTTTCAAAAAAAATTGATTTTTTCTTGACATGGCATTCAAAAATCATCTATTTTTGTAACCGAAATCAAAATTTACTCACCAAAACTCTAAAAAAACACAATCAAGATGGCTTTTCACAGATTTAAAGCACTAGAAGCGGTTCTAACCAGAAAACCACAAGAAGTAGTATTACCAAGCCTTAAAGTATCCGAGTTTTTCGGAGAAAATGTATTCGGGATTGATGCCATGCGCGAATACCTTTCAGAGGAAGCGTTTAACAGCGTAAAATCTGCCATGGAGCAGGGGACACGAATTGACCGCAAGATGGCGGATCAGGTGGCTGCATCCATGAAAGCATGGGCAAACGCGAAAGGAGCTACACATTATACACATTGGTTTCAACCCTTAACTGGTACAACTGCTGAAAAGCACGATGCATTTTTTGAGCCTACTGAAAACGGAAGAGCAATTGAACGTTTTGGAGGCAGCCAGTTGGCACAACAAGAGCCGGATGCATCCAGCTTCCCAAATGGTGGAATCCGTAATACATTTGAAGCACGTGGATATACAGCATGGGATCCTACTTCTCCTGCTTTCGTAATCGGAAAAACATTGTGCATCCCAACTATATTTGTGTCTTATACCGGTGAATCACTGGATTTTAAAACACCTCTATTAAAAGCGCTTCACGCAATAGACAAAGCGGCTACTGATGTGTGCCAGTACTTTGATAAAAATGTAACCAAAGTAATTGCTACGCTGGGATGGGAGCAAGAGTACTTCCTGGTTGATGAAGCATTACACAATGCTCGTCCGGATCTGGCCATGACCGGCAGAACCTTATTTGGTCACTCACCTGCAAAAGGTCAGCAATTGGAGGATCACTATTTTGGATCTATTCCTGATCGTGTAACGGCTTTCATGCGTGATTTTGAGATCGAATCCTTAAAATTGGGCATCCCAGTAAAAACCCGTCACAACGAGGTGGCGCCTAACCAGTTTGAGTGTGCTCCTGTATTTGAAGAGTGTAACCTGGCTGTGGATCATAACCAATTGTTGATGGATGTGATGACAAAAGTGGCAATCCGTCATAATTTCCGCGTTTTATTGCATGAAAAACCATATGCGGGAGTAAATGGAAGCGGAAAACACAACAACTGGAGTATGAGTACCAATACCGGAAAAAACCTATTGAGTCCTGGTAAAACTCCAAAAAACAATCTTCAGTTTTTAACCTTCTTCGTAAATACCATCAAAGCGGTACATGATAATGCTGATTTATTGCGTGCATCCATTGCATCTGCAAACAATGATCACCGTTTAGGAGCGAATGAAGCGCCTCCAGCAATCATGTCTGCATTCTTAGGGACACAACTTTCCAATGTATTGGATGAGCTGGAAACCAAAGTAAAAACAGGCAAAATGAGCCCGGATGAAAAAACAGCGCTTAAACTTGGTGTTGGAAAAATTCCGGATATTTTATTAGACAATACAGATAGAAACAGAACCTCACCATTTGCCTTTACAGGAAATAAATTTGAATTCCGTGCTGTCGGTTCTTCTGCAAGTTGCGCCGGTCCAATGATCGTTTTAAATGCAATTGTAGCGGATCAATTGGTGAAATTCAAAAAAGAAGTCGATGCACTGATTGCTAAAAATGTAGAGAAAGATGAGGCGATCTTCCAGGTGTTGAGACAATGCATTATTGACTCTAAAAAGATACGGTTTGAAGGAAATGGCTATGGAGAAGAATGGGTAAAAGAAGCAAAAAAACGCGGTCTTTCCAACATCAAAACCACGCCGGATGCCCTAAGTGCATTTACATCCAAACAAACAACAGAATTGTTTGAACGTCATAACATTATGAGTGAGCGTGAACAACATGCCCGTTACGATATTTACCTGGAAACATATACCAAAAAGATACAAATCGAGTCCCGTGTAATTGGTGACCTTGCCCTAAATCACATTATTCCAACGGCTTTGAAATACCAAAGCACCTTGATTGAAAATGTACGTGGTTTAAAGGAAATCATGGGAGCAGAGTTTAAAAAAGTAGCTCAGATCCAGTTGGATATGATCAGCGAAATCTCTGAACACATCAATTTCATCAAAACAAAAGTGGATGAAATGACAGAGGCTCGTAAGAAGGCGAATGCCCTTACAGATGTGAAAAAACAAGCGATTGACTATTGCGAAAAGGTAAAAGAACCATACTTTGAAACCATCCGTTACCATGTGGATAAGCTGGAACTGTTGGTGGATGATGAAAGCTGGCCTTTACCAAAATACAGAGAGCTATTGTTCACAAAATAGTGACAACTTTTTGACTTATTTGAGCATCCTTACCAATGATCGATTGGTAAGGATGTTTCATTATTCATAACCCCTAAAACCGAATAGTTGGTAAAAAACAGTTGTTTATACGGAATATTTATTATTTTAGCAGGCAATAAACGTTTAATCTAACAAAACATATGAGGATATTGACAAAATTAATTACGGGAGTAGTTTTATCATTACTATTTTCCACCAATTTATTTGCTCAAAAGAATTTTTTGGAAGATGCCGACAAGGCTTTTGTTAATAAGGAATACTTTAATTCTATTGAGCTTTACAAGAAGGCTTACACAAAGGAAAGAACAAACCAGGGAAAAGCCTACATTATCTTCAAAACAGCTGAATCTTATCGAATGATTGGTGATGCACAAAATGCGGAAGCATGGTACACCAAAGCTATAAAAGCAAACTATACTGATCCTAAAGCAGTGCTATACTTGGCAAATGCAAAAAAAACACAGGAAAAATATGCGGAAGCATTGACAGAGTATAACAACTATAAAAAACTGGCTCCGGAAGATCCTCGAGGAGAAGACGGCGCAAAGGCTTGTGAACTGGCCAAACAATGGAAGGAAAAACCAACCCGCTATGTCGTTGAAAATTTAAGTCTTGTAAACGGCCAGGACCAGGACTTTGCCCCGGCTTATGTAGATAGAAAATACACTTCTTTATACTTTACTTCTTCACGTCCGGGCGGACAAGGATCCGTTATTGACGAAGGTACCGGAGAATTATTCACTGATATTTTTGAAACGCAAGTAGATAAAAACGGAAAATGGAGCACTCCCGTTGCGCTACCAGAACCTGTTAACAGCAAGAATAACGAGGGAGCCGCAACAGTAAGCAGAAAAGGAGATATCCTTGTTTTTACACGTTGTGAAGTAGAAAAGAAAAAAGAAAAACTAAACCAGCTTTGGTATACTTACAAAAAAGGAAACGTATGGAATGATCCTGTAAAAGTGGAGTTCTGCGCGGATTCAGTCGATTTCGCATCTCCTGCGTTATCTGTTGACGGTGAAACATTGATCTTCTCTTCTAACTTGCCAAACGGGCAAGGCGACAAGGATCTTTGGATGAGTAAATACGATAAAAAAGAAAAAAAATGGGGAACTCCGGTAAACCTGGGAAGCACCATCAATACACCACAAAAAGAAGTATTCCCATTTTTACATGATGATGGAACCCTTTATTTCTCTTCTGATGGACACCTTGGAATGGGCGGCTGGGATATTTTCAGAGCCGACAAAAAAGGAGAAGACTCCTGGGGCAATGTAACCAACATGAGATATCCGATCAACTCTGCCGGTGATGATTTTGGAATTATCTTCGAAGGAACAAAAGAAAGAGGATATCTATCCTCCAACCGCGAAGGGACAAAAGGCTCGGATGACCTTTGGTCGTTTGTATTGCCTCCATTGTTGTATACCATTGAAGGCGTTGTGACCGACTGCCGATTTAAAGAAGTGGTTCCGCAGGTTAAAATAAAATTGATTGG
>DASRRA010000431.1:0-6386 GCA_035696085.1 Bacteroidia bacterium
TTGAATAAAGCTTATGCTTCTTATGTAACGCACCTTTTTTAATTCTAATCCCAATATTTTAATCGTAATTCCATTTAAACGATTGATCTCTTGATCTGCCAACCCTAAACTCTTCACCAATTCTATATTTCTCAACGATTCAGTAGTCGATCCTGCAAGTGCTGTTGTTTCACCAACGATTTTCTTTTGGATTTTTTTAATACTTTTACTCAATATCGAAGTAATAAAGCCCAGGATTGGAACGGCCGCAAAATAAACAACTGCAATGATCCAATGAATAGAGATCGCATACGCCATTACAAAAACAACTCCTACCAGAGAGGTAAATAATATATTTACAAAGGCATTCATCAGCTTCTCCACATCTATTCTTACTTTTTGCAATTTGCCAAGTGTTTCTCCGCTTCTCTGATCCTCAAATACCTGATATGGTAATTCCAAAGAATGCTTTAAACCATCTGAATAAATCTGAGCACCTAATTTTTGGGTCACAACATTTACATAATAATCCTGGAAATTTTTTGCAATACGTGATACCATTGCCACGCCCATAGATGCCAGGATCAATAACCCTACACCCTTTATAAAGTCAGTTTTGGTATAAGTATTCGCCTTCATAGCGTAATTATCTACAATCTTTTTGAAGATCCATGGATCTAATAAGGAAAAAATCTGGTTAATAGTAGCCAGTACGAGGGCCAGTATCACCAGCCATTTATAGTGTTTTAAGTAATTCAGCAGTAATTTCATAGAAGCTCTGATTTAGAAAAGCAAAGGTATAAACAAATATTACATGTATATACATATAAAGAGACTATAAAAATGGTTACATAAAAATTGTTTTTTTAATAAAAACTTTTAGTTTTGTTTTACGTTAGACAGGCAAATATTAACGACTAACCTAACATTTTAACTAACGAATGAACGAAAACAACCAAACCATTGTTGAAAAAGTGGAGTTAAGAACCTCTATCATCAGTTTGCGGGAGGATGGGCTTGTGCAAATGGATACGAAGGAAGTGGATGATTTCCTATTGCAAGATGCAATGGATTGTGCGGCTGTTATTAAACGACTTGCAGGGAGCAAAAAGGTAGCTGTTTTATCCAATATACGTTATTATATTACAATGGATAAAGATGTTCGTGAATTTTGGGCAAGCGAACAACTGGAAAACTATATCAGTTGTGAAGCATTTGTTATTGAAAATGTATCAATGAAAATGATTACTAAATTTTATATCTTATTCAATAAACCCAAACGCCCTTCCCAAATCTTTTCTACTGAAAAAAGTGCGCTGAGCTGGTTAAAGGAGGTTATTGCGTAAGATGTTTGACGTCCCCCCTGTGCTGCCACAACAAAGCCTCTTCCCCGCCCGCGTTCAGTGTAAAATTTAATTTCGTCACCATATTGAACAAAGGTTTAACGAACCAATAATATTATACTTTCTGGGTAGAAACTTCATTTCTTAGGCGCGTAGGCCAGAAAAGGTCGCGGGGTTATGGCCTGCTTGTGTGGCTGTCGATAACCTTTTCTTGAATTTTTTGTTTCTTTTCAAGACAAAAAGAAAAGAGAAGAAAAAAATAATTAAAAGCTGCTTGCAGCGCAAGTATAAATACCATTTGAGGAAATGTATAAAATAAAAAAGGACCGTCTATTTGACGGTCCTTTTTTTAAAAAGTTATATTCAGAATTAATCCACAACAATTACAAGGTATTTGGAAGCGCTCCAGAATTCCTCAGGATTTAAGATGTTTAATTTATCTGCTTTTCCATTTTCACCTTCGAATTTATAAGATTCAGCTGGATGAGAAGTGATTAATTTTGCTTTTTTAGCTCCAAGTGTAATGGAATTGGTAGTAGAGATATCAACTTTTGTAAAATAAGTTTTGTTGAAATCCTCTTTTACTTTTTGAGTCTTACCCAAACCAATAAAACCACCTTCTTTAGTCAACACCCCATTTTTAGTCAATTCTTTTGCAGTTCCAAAAGTATAGTAAGCCGTATTTAGTTTCTCTGTTTTAGACTGAGACTCTTGTGTTGCTTCCTGGTAGCTTGTATTTAAGTTGGTCATTGCAACATTCAATTGCTCCAATTGCGTTTTTAAATCATTAATTTGAGCATCTTTTGCTTCAATATCCGCACTTAAACGGGTAATGAATTTTTCCAATTCAGCGCTTTTGTTTTTAGAAGTAGCTAATTGGCCTTTTAATGCGGCAAGACGTTGTTTGTTTTTATTCATGATATCATACATCTGTTGGATATCATCAACAATCTGATCCGCTTTTGCTTTACGCGTTTCAGCAGTTTTGCTATTGCCAGAAACTATTTTTTCTTTTTCTTTAATAGCATCTAAATTTGCTTGAATTTCATTGTACCCTTGAATGAAGGTTTGGATACTTGAATCCTGATCTTGAATTCTTACCTGATACCCTCCACTCACCGCTCTTAAGCTATCTTCCACAGATAACACACTTTCATGTTTCTCGTTTCCACAGCCGAAAGCCAGTGGTAATAAAGCGATCAAATAAATTAGTTTTTTCATACGATTTTGTTTTATAAATGATTTTGTTTTTTTCATTTGCTTCACTATTTATTAATAACTATACCAAACAACAAATTAAAATTAATTCAATCGCCCGGCGAAAGCACTATTAACAGATAGTTTGAAATGTTTTGTAGAAATATTTCGGTGCCAAAATTACGAATATAAATGATACGATGTGTAGATTTTTTTACTCATTCTTCTACGCTATCGGTATAAATGTGGGGATCCAGGATCTCCAGAATGTCCTGAATCTGATAAAGGGCGTGATTATCCCGGTTGGAAAGGATAATTACCGTGGTCTGATCGGCCGGACGGCGGAAAAATACAGCGTTATAGCCATGCCACCAGCCATTGTGATAAATGGCTTTGTTATTTTTTCCGTTATCAGTTATTCTCCATCCATAGCCATAATTGCGTTTCCCCTTGTGTTCGTTGCTATAGCCGGTAAATGCTTCTTCCAGGGTCTTTGCTTTGAGCAATTTCTCTGTATACAGCGATTGGTCCCATATTAACAGGTCTCCAACCGTCGAATAAATACCTTTATCCCCCAACACCTCATCCCCGTAATCCGACTCCTCCAGCCTTCCAAAGGCAGTATGTCCAACAGTTTTATTCTTATGTTTTGCATCATTTTCCGTAGTATGCACCCATGTATTTTTCATTCCAAGCGGCTCAAACACCTCTTTTTCCATATATTCCGGGTAGTTCATACCCGAAACCTTTTCAATAATGAGGGCTAGCAAGGCATAATTCGTATTGCAATAGGCAAATTTACGGGCCGGAATAAAGTAAGTGGCAGGTCGCTCGTTCAGCATCATGTTAAGCAAATTGGTATTATTCAGGATCGTTCCCCTGTAACAATTCTTTGAATCGCACAAAGGCTCGCCGAAATACAGGTAGTTGCCCAAACCGGAACGGTGCGTCAATAAATCATGAATGGTGATGTTTTTATAAGGTAAACTGGGGAAATATTTTTGCAGGGTGTCGGTTAATTTGAGTTTCCCCTCATCCTTTAATCGTAGAATTGCTGCCGCAGTTAATGTTTTGGAGGTAGAAGCCAATTGAAAAGCAGAATTCAGATCCAACAACTCTTTGGTTTTAATGTTAGAATATCCAAAGGCACTTTGATAAATAACCTGTCCTTTCTGTGCGATCAGTACACAGCCATTAAAACGACCCTTCTTTGATTTCTGCCGAAACAGAACTGCTAGCGATTTGGCTTTTTCTGTAGCATGAATTTCTTTTAAGATTTTGTTGATGCTGTCGTTGGCTACTGATTTCGACAACACTTCATTTACCGGAGCACTAGACTTCGTATCGGAACAAGAAAATTGGATAAATATTAAAAAAAGAAAAAAGAAAACCAGTCTCCCCATCATGAAATAAACTTTAATAAAAAAATACTACTGTGCAGGCCCGTAGCTTTGATCATACGCTTTGCACCTACCGCGTAGGTCGTAGCTTTTCATCCTTCGCTAAAGCTATGGATGATGCGAAGCGAAGGCCTATCGACGTTTATCAACCGCTTCCTGAACGATTAATTCACGCCCCTTTACTTCTTTACCGTTTAACGCTTCTATAGCCTTTAATGCATCTTCTTTTTTCACCATCTCTAAAAATGCAAAACCCTTGGATTCCCATGTAATCGTATCATACACAATTTTTGTAGAAACGACTTTTCCAAACTGCGCAAACAAACCCTCCAGCTGCATTTCATTAATGGATGAATCAATATTTTTAATAAATAATTTCATACCCTGATTTATTTTAATTCGTAAACGAGCAAGGAATTCGGATGAGATTCCCTTTTCATTCATCTTTGATTCTTACAAAAGTATTTTTTTAATTCTTTTTTATTTAACTTTGATTCAGCAATATTCCAACATGAAGCAGTTAATAACCTCCGTTTGTATCCTTTTCATTGCTTTTTCTGGCATTGCACAAAGTGATAGCAGTTCCTTATTTATTAACAATTCACGGAAACCTGCTGCGAACCGCGTTGATGCAGTTATTTCAATGGGTGCAGGAGTGAGCGTTTTCAATTCAAGAACACCTTCAACCTTTACCTACATCGCTCCCGCACTTCAGTATCAAGTTAGCCCTAAATTTACATTGCAGGCTGGACTTATACATTATAACGTTAACGGAAGCTCCTTTATTACCAAGGCTCCTGGGGAGAACAACTACCCGTGTTCAAGTAAAATGTATTCTGGAAACATCATTCAATTGGGTGGCTTGTATCAGTTAAATGAACGCGTAACCTTCTCCGGAAGTGTGATGTATCAGGTAAATCCATTAACGGCTAACAAGCAGGTTAAAATTAGCGCGACGTCCTTGGGTCTAGATTACAAAGTAAATCCGCATACAACCTTAAGTATTAAAACAAATATTATCGAAGGTAGGAACGGCTATAACTCCATGTATTATTCACCATTTGGGCCAAGCACAATGCCGACGAATGCTATGCAACGAACCTTTAACAATGTTCCCAATACGTACTTCCCAGGTAATTTTTAAGTGACATCCATGAAAGAATTTATGTTACACATTAAAAACGTTGGCGATGGGAAAGCTGCATTATCAGCAGAAGAACACTTGGCATTTATAAAGAAATGCGAAACCTATATTGGTAAATTAAAAGACAAAGGTACACTCATTGCTGCACAGCCTATCATAAGAGAAGGTATCGTGATTTCTAAAAACGCATTCGATTGGCGTACATATAAAATGAAAGAGGAAAAAACAAATTTTGTTTACCCCCAATAAATATAATTTAACCTAACCAACTTTATGAAATCACTTGTTAGTATTCTTATTTTTGTTTTTTTAAATGCGTCCAATTGCTCATCGGACGCGCATTTCAAAGAAATTAAATTTGGTTCAGGCGGTGGTTTTACTGGCGCTGTTACAGAATATCGTCTGAAGGAAAATGGTGACATTTATAAATTCAACTCCATTGATAAAGAAGAACAACTCATAAAATCCATTACAGCTGAGGAGCTGAAAATGGTTAAAGAAAAATTAGCTGCTGTCGATAAAGATTCTTTAAGTAAAATCAATCACCCGTATAATATGTATTATTTTATTCAAATTGATACCATGAAGGCTACCTGGGGTGACCCGGGTTATACGCCACCAAAGGGTTTGGAAGAGCTATATAATTATTTAAATTCGACGGCAACGAAAAAATAGATGCGCTCTCTATCCGACCTAAGCCCAATAATAAATAGTTCACAGAGTCTGGGTACTAAAGAACCGACGACCGGCGCGATGGCCCGAAAGAATACGGAGCTGCGCCCGCTTGTGGGGTGCCCGATTATTCTTTCTTGAATTTTTTGTTTCTTTTTGTTTCAAGACAAAAAGAAAGGAAAAGAAAAAAATTATTCAACAATCTCCAGTTGATTTTCTTCATTCAACCTTAACTTCCCATTCACTTTCACATTATCCTTCAAAAGCCCTTTTATCACAGGCGTTTCTCCTTTCTTCAACAAACTTTGAACGTGTGCCTCTGTCATCGGTTTACCCATAAATTCAAATGGTAAACGAAAATCGCAACCACTCTTCCAGGCAGCACAACCATAAGCACTGCCTCCTTTGATAATTGCTCCTCCATTGCATTTCGGGCACAAACCCGAACGAATTTCTTTCTGAACAACTTCCTTTGCCACGAGTTCAAATTGCTCATTCAGCTCAAGTATCCCATCCTTCTTCGCTCCTGCAATGGTTAAGCCTTTTATGGTGCCTGTTTTTTTCTTTTTTAGGAGACTACTAAGTTGTGCTTCACTCAATTTTTTTCCTTCATACTCAAACGGTACTTTAAAGGTGCATCCATTTTTAAAT
>DASRRA010000432.1:0-26031 GCA_035696085.1 Bacteroidia bacterium
AAATAATTTAGATTCAATAAACTAAGATCATGCCCGGCGTTTATCCCCAATCCCAACTGCTGCGCTAATCTGGCTGCTGCAACATAAGGTTTTATAGCATCTTCGGGTGATTTAGGATACAGGTCGGCATAACTCTCAGTATACAGTTCAATACGATCGGTGCCTGTTTCCTTTGCACCTTCAATCATTTTAAGGTCAGCATCCACAAAGATAGAGGTGCGTATCCCTGCATTTTTAAATAGCGCTATTGTTTCAACTAAATAGGATTTGTGTTTAACCGTATCCCATCCATGGTTAGAGGTAAGTTGTCCGGTACTATCCGGTACAAGTGTAACCTGATGTGGAAGGGTTTTCAAAACCAGGTCGACAAATTTTTTTTCAATGGGATTTCCTTCAATATTAAATTCCGTCTTCACCAAAGGTTTTAATTGGTAAACATCAGCATAACGAATATGACGTTCGTCAGGTCGAGGGTGAACGGTTATTCCCTGCGCGCCAAAGCGCTCACAATCCACTGCAACTTTAAGCAGATCAGGAGTATTGCCACCCCTTGCATTTCGGATAGTTGCAATTTTATTAATATTTACGCTTAGCTTGGTTGCCATGGATTAAGAATTAAATTTTTAAGCTTTGTTTTTAAACAATTGCAAAACTAAAAAATTACTAAGTTTGTAAGATAAGATTGTGCATTAATTGATGAAAGGAATGCAATTTTAAATTGATTTAACTTCAACCTTAACTCTCAAACAATGCTTGCGAAAGACCTCATAACTGACGAAATACCTCCGCTTAAGACTTCTGATATTGGACTTATGGCAATTAACTGGATGGATGAATTCAAAGTATCACATTTGCCAATTGTGAATAAGCATGAGTATTTAGGACTTATTTCCGATACGGATATTTTAGATCTAAACATCACGGATAATGAATTGGGTAAAAGTAAACTTTCCCTGATCCGACCGTTCGTAACGGAAAGCCAGCATATTTACGAAGTCATAAAATTGGTATCCAATATGAAATTGACCGTAATGCCTGTATTGAGTGAAAATGAACAGTATTTAGGGTTAATTCCGGCAACCGCATTGTTGCATGAGTTCTCTACATTGGCGGCTACCAGTGAGCCCGGAGGAATCATCATTTTAGAGATGAATATTCATGATTATTCGTTGACGCAAATTGCACAAATCATCGAAAGCAATGATGCCAAAGTGTTAAGCTGTTATGTGAATTCCCTGTCCGATTCAACTAAAATTGAGGTGACGGTCAAAACCAATAAGACAGATCTGTCCGCGATACTACAAACCTTTTATCGATACAACTATACTGTAAAAGCATCTTTCCATCAAAGTGAGTTTATGGATGACATGAAAAATCGTTTTGATTCATTTATGAATTATATAAATATTTAAGCATTCACAAATGAAAATAGCTATTTACGGACGTCCCACAAAGGACAATATATCCGAGCCTATTCAGATACTTTTCAATAAACTCAAGGAATCCAATATAGAGGTATTGATTTATGAACCCTTTTACCAGTTTATCAGCAAAGAGCTAAAACTAACCGGGTCTTATAAAACCTTTACTTCCCATACCGGATTAAAAGCAGGCGTGAATTTCATGTTCAGCTTAGGTGGAGATGGAACGTTTTTAGAAACATTAATATATGTAAGGGATTCAGGTATCCCTATTTTAGGCATCAACACCGGAAGATTGGGCTTTTTGGCAAATGTGGCAAAAACAGAGATCGGTGCAGCAATAGATGCGTTGATTGAAAACCGATATAGTATTGAAGCCCGGGCATTATTGAGCCTATCAACAAAGAATAATCTTTTTGGGGACCTCAATTATGCGATGAACGAGTTAACCATTATGAAAAAGGATTCACTGGCGATGGTAACCGTTAATGCCTATGTAAATGGAGAATATTTGAATTCGTATTTTGCCGACGGTTTGATTATTGCAACTCCAACAGGATCAACGGCTTATTCTTTAAGCTGTGGGGGGCCGCTGGTGATGCCAGGTTCTCAAAACTTCTTAATTACTCCGATTGCCCCTCACAATTTAAATGTAAGGCCTTTAATCATATCCGATAACAACGTAATTACTCTGAAAATAAGCGGTAGAAGCAAACAATACCTTGTAACGATGGATTCCAGAAGCGAAGTTGTTGATACATCCGTAGAATTAACTTTAAAAAAGGCTGGTTTTTATGCCAACCTTGTAAAACTGGAAAATCAAAGCTTTTTTAATACCATTCGCAACAAATTACTATGGGGATTGGACAAGCGGAATTAACTAAAATTAACTGTTTCAGGTAAATAAAATTCCAGTATATTTGCCTTCCCGTTGCAAAAAAAGTACAATAAAAATGGATTTTATAGGTTATTTAGCACGGGATTTAACAGGTGAAAAATCGAATTGTTATACTTTTTTTGTGTAGCTTCTTTACACTTTCTTCTTTTGCTCAGCGCAAGGAAAAATGTGTGGAGGTAGGAGTCTTTCTTGGCGGTTCCTATTACATTGGCGATCTTAATCCTACAAGGCATTTCGACCAATTTACACACCCGGGTGGAGGTGTGGTTTTTCGTTATAATTTTAATCCCCGTTTAGCAGTTCGCGGTAATTTTTTATTAGGAAGTATCGAAGCACATGATGAATTCTCTCCTTCTTCTTATCAGCAACAACGAAATTTAAGTTTTCAATCAAAAATAACCGAGCTATCTGGTCAGCTGGAATTTAACTTTCTGAACTATGAAATTGGTATTGATAAATCACGATTTACACCTTTTGTTTTTGGAGGGATAGGTTGTTTTCAATTTGATCCCCAAGGGCAATATCAGGATAGCTGGGTTTCGCTTCGCTCGTTATCTACCGAAGGACAAGGCTTGCCAGGCGGTTATGGAAAACCCTATAAATTATTTCAGGTTTGTTTGCCATTTGGTGTTGGTATACGCCTCAACGTAGCTAAAAATATGAGCTTAGGAATAGAGTGGGGAATGCGCAAAACATTTACAGATTATTTGGATGATGTGAGTACGAACTATTACAATCCTGCTTTGTTAAAAGAGTATAAGGGAGAGATCGCGGTAGTAATGGCAGATCAAAGTAAAGGAATGGATGCTGGTTACAGCAATGCCGGGCGTCAGCGTGGAAACCCAACCAATAAAGATTGGTATTCATTTGCAGGGGCAACACTAACGATACGGTTACAGGGAAAAATACCGGAATGCCCGAGTGTTGGTAGTGGGTTCTGACAAAAATTAAAAAAGGATAACAAAAGACAAACGATATTCGTCACAAACAGAATTATTAAAACACACAAGTTTAGTCATGATTCGTGCAAACTTGATAAATCAAAAATGAGTTTAAAAGACAAAATCAACCCTTCTAAATTACCACAGCACATTGCTGTTATTATGGACGGTAACGGGAGATGGGCAAAACAAAAAGGAGAAGAACGAATATACGGACATGAAAACGGGGTAAAATCTGTTCGTGAAACAGTGGAAGCGGCTGCAGAATTAGGTGTGAAATACATCACTTTGTATGCATTTTCTACTGAAAACTGGAATCGTCCGCAAGTAGAAGTAATGGCATTGATGCAATTGCTTGTGCATACGATTAGTGCTGAAACCAAAACATTGAACGAAAACAATATCCGCCTGCAGGCAATCGGTGACTTGAAGAGTTTACCGGCGGATTGTTATACTGAACTACAGGAAGCAATCAAAAAAACAGCATCGAATACACGCACCACTTTAGTACTCGCATTGAGTTATAGCTCTCGTTGGGAGATTGTGAATGCAGTAAAAGAAATAGCCCAAAAAATACAGAACAAGGAATTAAATCCTTCCGCCATAGATGAGCATACGATTAATGCACATTTGTGTACAGTTGATATCCCAGAACCCGAATTGATGATTCGCACAAGCGGTGAACACCGCATCAGCAATTTTTTATTGTGGCAATTGGCATACGCTGAGTTATATTTTACAGATAAGTTATGGCCGGATTTCAGAAAGGAAGATTTTTATGGAGCCATCGTGGATTACCAAAACAGAGAGCGTAGGTTTGGAAAAACCAGCGAACAATTAATTTCTTGATATGAAATACAGAAAATTTACCATTATATTCTCTTTCCTATTAGTTGCTTTAGCATCAAACGCTCAGCTTACGCAAAGCGATAGTACATCTAAACTTCTCAATAGTACAGCTCCAGTTGAATACACAATTGGCGACATTGATGTTTCAGGGGCTGATCATTTTGATAAGAAAGTATTGATTCTATTATCAGGTTTAACAGTTGGGGATAAGGTACAGGTTCCAGGCGAAAAATTTTCAACGGCAATTGAAAATCTATGGAAACAAGGCTTGTTTGGGGATATCAAAATTGTTGCAACAAAGATCCAGGGGAGTTATATCTTTTTAAGAATAGATGTTACGGAACGTCCACGCATATTCAAATTCGCTATTAGAGGAGTAAAAAAATCGGAGGCTGACGATATCCGTGACAAAATTACCTCCAGTGTAAAAGGAAAAGTAGCAACTGAAGGACTTATTGCCTCGACTCAGCAAAAAATAAAAGATTTTTTTGTGACAAAAGGTTATATGGATACAAAGGTTCAGATTGCGAAAGAGCCGATTGAGAAGATGGAGAACTCGGTTGCATTGTTAATTAATATCGACAAAGGATCCAAAGTCAGAATCAAGGATATTAATATCAAAGGCAATAGTTCTATTAAAACTTGGAAGCTGAGAAGAACATTTAAAGAGACGAAGAGAAGAAGATGGTGGAACCCATTCAACAATGGAAAATTTGATGAGGAGAATTATGAAAAAGATAAAAAAGCCTTATTGGCCAAATACAACGAGAAAGGATATAGAGATGCAAAGATTGTAAAAGATACTATGTATCGCGTTAGCAGCAATCGTGTAAGTGTAGATATGGAAATTGTTGAAGGGAAAAAATATTATTTCAGAAACATTACCTGGGTAGGGAATACCAAATACACAGCAGACAGGTTGTCCAAAGAATTAGGGATAAAAAAGGGAGATGTGTATGACCAATCTCAATTGGATGCAAAGCTGTTTATGAATCCAAATGGTTTTGACATTAGTTCCTTGTATATGGATGATGGGTATTTGTTTTTTAACATCACACCGATAGAGGTAAATGTAAAAAATGATTCCATTGATCTTGAAATGCGTATTTATGAAGGGAAACAAGCAACCATCAATAAAGTAACTGTAACCGGTAATACCAAAACAAATGATCGCGTAATTATGCGGGAGATCAGAACAAGACCGGGGCAGTTATTCAGAAGAACGGACATTATCCGCTCACAACGGGAGTTAAGCCAGTTAGGATATTTCGATCCGGAAAAAATGGGTGTAACACCAACTCCGAATCAGGCAACAGGAATGGTGGATATCGACTACCAGGTGGAAGAAAAACCTTCCGATCAAATTGAATTGTCCGGTGGATACGGTGGTGGCCGTGTTGTTGGAACCTTGGGTGTTACGTTCAATAATTTCTCTGCAAAAAATTTCTTTAAAAAAGAAACATGGAGACCGCTACCGTCAGGCGATGGTCAACGATTCAGCATGAGAGCACAATCCAATGGATTGTATTACCAATCTTATAACATATCTTTTACAGAACCTTGGTTAGGTGGAAAAAAACCAACTTCTTTAAGTGTAACGGGTTTCTATTCGGTTCAATCTAATGGAGAAAAGAAGTTTGTAAAGGTTGATGGAGACAAGGTATCCAATCCTTTGCGTCAATCCCTGAATATTATGGGGGTTTCATTGGGTTTAGGAAAACGTTTGAAAAAACCGGATGACTTCTTTTCGTTATACCAGGAGCTTAGCTACCAATATTATGTATTGAATAACTACGGAGCGATATTTAATTTTCAAAAAGGATATTCCAATAACATCTATTATAAATTATCCATTCAACGGAACTCAATTGATAAACCTATTTTTGAAACAAGGGGGTCAAACATTGCATTAACCGGGCAATGGACACCGCCATATTCTTCATTTAATGGTAAAAACTATGGTCCGACGATGACAGACCAGGAGCGTTACAAATTTGTAGAGTACCAGAAATATAAATTCACCACCAACTTCTTCATTCCAATTACCAACAAACGTGGTGTAGATGGCAAAGAAGCACGAAATTTGATTTTGCGGACAGCTGCCGGATTCGGATTCCTGACGTCTTATAACAGCAAGGTAGGCGTATCCCCATTTGAGCGCTTTTATTTAGGCGGTAGCGGTTTAACTGGCTATTCATTGGATGGAAGAGAGATTATTGCATTGAGAGGGTATAGTGATCAGTCCTTATCACCCCTAACAGGAGCAACCTATATCGCAAAATATACGGCAGAGCTGAGATTCCCGGTAACATTAAATCCGCAGGCAACGATTTATATGCTGGGGTTTGCAGAAGCCGGTAATTCCTGGACAAGAGCAAGGGATTTTAATCCGTTTAATGTAAAACGTTCGGCCGGAGTGGGTGTTCGGGTATTTTTACCAATGTTTGGATTAATTGGATTTGATTACGGTTGGAGATTAGATGAGATGCCTGCGATGCAAAAAGGACAGTTCCATTTTACCATTGGAGCATCTATAGGAGAGCTTTAGTTATTTGATTATTAATTTAATACGTATTTTAAAAAGAAGAAAAAATGAAAAAATTAATTTTAACATTATTCATTGTGCTTACAACAAGTGTACTTACATTTGCACAAAAATTTGCTTACGTAGACACGGAGTTTATTTTAGGTCAAATACCTGAGTATAAGTCAGCACAAGCCGAACTGGATAAAATTTCTGTTCAATGGCAAAAAGAAATTGAAGCAAAATATGCTGAAATTGATAAGATGTACAAAGCTTACCAGGCTGAGCAAATCTTATTGACGGAAGATATGAAGAAAAAAAGGGAAGCGGATATTATTGCAAAAGAGAAAGAAGCGAAAGATTTGCAAAAACAACGTTTTGGTGTGGATGGTGAATTGTTCAAGAAAAGACAAGAGTTGGTGAAACCGATCCAGGACAAAGTTTACAACGCTGTAAAATCAATTGCTGAAAAAGGAGCTTATTCGATCATGTTTGATAAGGCAAGTGATTTAACGATGTTATATGCAAGTCCTAAGCTGGATAAAAGCAATGATGTTCTAGAACTATTAGGGTATAAAACTGCAAAAAGCGGTACAGGAACAAAAACAAAATAAATAAATAACAAATAAAAAGAAAACCATGAAGAATACTGTTAAACTAGTTGTTGTTGGATTGATAGCAATAATGAGTTCATTTACTGCGACTGCACAGAAAATTGCACACATCAATTTGGATTCGTTGATTAGCATTATGCCTGAATCTAAAACTGCTCAACAACAAGTGTTAGATTATTCGAAAGAATTGCAAAAGCAAGTTGAAAACATGCAAATGGAATTGCAGGAAAAATATGACAAATACACTGCTGAAAGCGCTAACATGACTCCACTTATTAAAAAATCAAAAGAGGATGAGTTAAACGATTTGAATAAACGTATTCAGGATTTCCAACAACAAGCACAACAAGATTATCAAAGAAAGAGTGCTGAATTATCAAAACCTGTTTATGATAAAGCAAAAAAAGCAATTGATCAGGTTGCAAAAGAAAACAATTACAAATATGTATTGGATACAAGTACTGGTTTAGTAATATACAACGAGCCTGGTGATGACATCTTTGCATTGGTAGTAAAAAAATTAGGTATTGCCCCTGGTGCAACACCAATTAAACCAATGGCACCGGCAGCTCCTACAGCAACAAATCCTACAAAAAAATAATACAGCATAGCTGAAATGAAAATCCTTCTTGCTCATGCAGGAAGGATTTTTTTTATGTGTAAGCGAGTGAAAAGTAAAAAGGTTTATTTAGTAACTTGCATAAAAATTCGTATTTGTGTCTACCAAAAAACCAATAGGAGTATTCGATTCCGGCTATGGAGGGTTAACTGTTTTGAAAGAAATAGTAACTGAATTGCCGCAGTACGACTATGTGTATTTGGGTGATAATGCCCGCGCCCCTTATGGTTCACGCTCATTCGAAACGGTATATGAATATACCCTAGAATGTATTCGTCAATTGTTTGATATGGGATGTGAGTTGGTTATTTTAGCTTGTAACACAGCGTCTGCAAAAGCACTTCGAACCATTCAGCAAAAAGATCTACCTGCAATTTCACCTACCAAACGCGTGCTGGGGGTTATTCGCCCTACTACTGAGATCGTTGGAAAGTACAGTAAAACGGGGCATGTTGGTGTGTTGGGTACAACCGGAACAGTGGTCTCCAATTCTTACCCGATAGAAATTGCGAAGTTTTATCCGGAGCTTGTTGTTCATCAGGAGGCTTGCCCCATGTGGGTTCCTATCATTGAAAACAATGAAATAGATACAAAGGGAGCCGATTTTTTTATCAAAAAACACATTGAAAATTTACTAAGTAAAGATAAACGCATTGATACCATCATTCTGGGTTGTACGCATTATCCGCTATTGATTGAAAAAATAAAAAAGCACATTGCAGAAAGCAGTGTGATTTTATCACAAGGGAAAATAGTAGCTGCTAGTTTGAAAGAGTATTTACAACGTCATCCGCAATTGGAAAAAGAATGCAGTAAGGGCAGGAGCGTTGAATTTTACACCACAGATGATCCCGTCAATTTTGACAAAGCCGCAAGCTTGTTTTACGAAAAGCAGGTGCATTCCAAACATTTGAAGCTTTAATTATTCCACCCTATTGATGTGTTTCAATGATTTTTCGCGGATTATTTCCTGCACGGTCCGTTTTTGAATTTTGGATTCCAGCCAGGAAATGATATCGAAATAAATAAAGGCGCGTTTTTCAAAATGATTTTTTTCCAATTGTTCCATTTCTGATTTTAGCCGAATAAGGCTATTCCTAAGGTTTTTAGCGCTACCATCCGTTAAAATCCGTTTTAGGAAATCAAGGATGTAGGTTTGATAAATTGTTAAATCTCCTTTTTTAATAAAGTAACGATAGGTTGATTTGATAGTGGATTCCACCAAATCACTATTTTCCAATTCAAAATGACAAATCAGGGAGAGGATCCTGGAGAAGGAGTATAAATCTTCTCTCAACTGAATTTCTTTTTCATTTAGAATTTTATTTAACCATTTGAGCGCCATTTTAAAATTGCTGCTTCCAAAATACAAGCAGCTGATTTTATAATAGAAAATTAAAATGGAATGCTTGTCAAGGCGGGAAATGAATTTATTGATCTCGCTTTCTAAGGCTGCAACCATGCGTGTTCCGGATTTGAACTCGCCCGACATGAAATGCCGGTTAATTTCATGAAAATAAATTGTTTTAAATAAACTGAGATTAATATTCTCTGTAAGAACAAATGTTTTGTCGCGTTTAATAGCAACTAATTTTTTTTGTGTGAAAACAAATTCGTTGTATTTGAATAATTTGTGTTGCGCAACCAGTAAGTTATTCAACGCTTTGATATACATCTCCAGCTTGTGCTTTTTCATATCGGGCTGGATTTCAAAAAGAGTTACAAGTTTATCTGCATATACATATGCTTGTTTAAAATTCTGAATGAAAAAATAATAACCGATAAAAGAATTGTACAGGTATAACTTCTCCTGGAAGGAAAGATTATGTTCATTGTAAACGGGTAAACTGGAATGGAACAATTGATCAAGGCGATGTAAGTCCTCTTTATTTTTAATGAACCCTGTTTGCACGTAATAAGAGTTTAATTTTAAAGACAAATTGGAAAAAATATTGATGTTTTTAATACTCTCTGCAACCTGCACCGTTTCTGTAATAACCTGGTTTACGCGTTGCTCATTTCCTGCATTCAGTGTTTTGGGTATGACCAGTTTTTCCAGCTCTAAAATCTCCAGCAACAAAATGGAATAGTCATTTTCTATGGCCATTTTCTTTACTTTATCAATCATTTTGATGCACTCTTTGTAGAGGCACTTGCTGTAAAGAATACGGGCGTAATCAATTAATTCAATAATATTAATGGAATCCAGGTTGTCGCTGTTGCATAATTTCAGGCACTTTAATAGTTGATAGTAGAGGTGTGCTTTTAAATTGGAAAACTGCCTGGGGTGAAGTGATTTTTGTTTGGAAAGGATAAGCTCTTCATCATATTCCTTTTGTTTATCAATTGCATTGAACAAAATGATAAATTTTTTATTTTCGCTGTCGCTTAGCCTGGAAACGTACAGTTTAAAAAAGCGTTTTTCTCCCTTAGATAAGGTCTTTATCAACCTAAAAAGATGATCTGACTTTACTTTAGACATCGTAATTACTGATTGTAAATTATTCAACAAATATAGGCATTTAAGCGGATAAATGCCAAATTTTTTAATTTACACGTCGTACTATCAATTAATTTTTGATTTATGAATAGGGGATCCTGAACTAATATTGCATAAACCAAATTCGACTGCAATGAACAATACAATCCAAATTTTTGATACAACGTTAAGAGATGGAGAGCAGGTTCCAGGCTGCAAGCTTAATACAAAAGAAAAAGTAAAAATAGCTTTAGCATTAGAAGCATTAGGTGTAGATGTAATCGAAGCGGGTTTCCCGATTTCAAGTCCGGGCGACTTTAACTCCGTTATCGAAATTTCAAAAGCCGTTAAAAATCCAAGTATTTGTGCTTTGACGCGTGCCGTTAAAGGCGATATCGACTCAGCGGTAAAAGCATTGGAATATGCAAAAAGAAAACGAATTCACACCGGTATCGGATCATCCGATGTACATATTCAGCATAAATTTAAGAGCTCACGTGAAAAAGTATTGGAACAAGGAGTAGAAGCTGTGAAATATGCCAAGAAATTTGTGGAAGACATTGAGTTTTATGCAGAAGATGCCGGCAGAGCAGATCTTGAATTCCTGGCTCAATTAATAGAAGCTGTAATCGCAGCGGGTGCTACCGTAGTCAATATACCGGATACAACAGGATACTGTCTACCCGCCGAGTACGGTGCAAAGATTAAATACTTAGTAGAAAACGTAAAGAATATTCACAAAGCGACCATATCAGTACATTGCCATAACGACCTCGGTTTAGCGACCGCAAACGCTATTTCCGGGGTTATAAATGGTGCAAGACAAATTGAATGTACCTTGAATGGTATTGGTGAACGTGCCGGAAATACATCCTTGGAAGAAGTGGTGATGATTATTAAAAGCCACCAGGATTTAAACCTTAGAACAAATATCAATACCAAGAAAATATTTGAAACGAGTCAATTGGTTTCTGATTCAATGGGAATGCCGGTTCAGCCGAATAAAGCCATTGTTGGCGCCAATGCATTTGCGCATTCATCCGGTATTCACCAGGACGGAATGATTAAAGACCGCTCAACATATGAAATCATTGATCCAACGGATGTGGGTGTTGCTGATTCAACCATTGTGTTGACAGCCAGAAGCGGAAGAGCAGCCTTGAGATACCGTTTGGAGTTAATCGGTATTGTGAAGAGTCATGATGAAGTAAGTAAATTATACCCACAATTTTTAACTTTGGCAGATTCTAAAAAAGAAGTGAATAACGAGGATTTATTGCAACTGGTAGAAAATTTTCAGCTGGCATAGTAAATAGATAGCACTTATGGCAAAAACATTATTTGATAAAATTTGGGAAGAACACGTTGTCTTTAACCTGGATGAAAACATGTCGGTACTCTATATCGACAAACATTTGATTCATGAGGTAACAAGCCCTCAGGCATTTGATGGTCTTAAAAAGAGAGGGATACCTCTTGCCCGTCCGCAACGGACAATGGCTACCGCCGATCATAACGTTCCTACGAAAGATCAGCATTTACCAATTAAAGAAGAACTTTCCCGCTTACAAGTAAAAACACTTACAACAAACTGCGAAAATTACGGATTGGAATTATATGGATTAGGACATCCGTTTCAAGGAATTGTTCACGTGATTGGGCCAGAGCTTGGTTTTACATTACCAGGTATGACCATCGTTTGTGGTGATAGTCATACTTCCACACACGGTGCCTTTGGTTCTATTGCATTTGGAATCGGTACAAGTGAAGTAGAGCAGGTGTTTGCAACGCAATGCATCATGCAAAGCAAACCGAAGAAGATGAAAATTGAAATCAATGGAAAGCTTGAAAAAGGAGTAACATCCAAAGATGTCGTTTTGTACATCCTTTCCAAATTATCCGCAAGCGGTGCTACCGGTTATTTTATCGAATTTATGGGTTCAGCTATCCGTGATTTATCAATGGAAGCACGAATGACCATTTGTAACATGAGTATTGAAATGGGAGCACGTGGCGGATTAATTGCACCGGATGAAAAAACATTTGCATACATCAAAGGAAGAGAATTTGCACCGAAAGGGAAAGCGTATGATGATGCAGTTGCTTACTGGAAAACCTTGTATTCAGATGAAGATGCATTATTCGACAAAATACATTCATTTGATGCAAAAGACATAGAGCCCGTGATTACCTACGGAACCAATCCGGGAATGGGAATTAAAATAAATGAACGAATTCCAACGGAGGCAACTTCATCCGAACCGTCTGCAAAAGCTTCATTCGCAAAATCACTGGAGTATATGGGATTAAAAGGTGGAGAGCAGTTAATCGGAAAAAAAATAAATTATGTATTCATCGGAAGTTGTACCAACTCGCGAATAGAGGATATACGCTCGGTTGCTGCCTTTGTAAAAGGAAAAACAAAAGCACCAAATGTACACGCGTTTATTGTGCCAGGTTCAAAACAAGTGGAGACACAAGCCAAACAAGAAGGATTGGATGTGATCTTAAAAAATGCGGGTTTTGAATTACGTGAACCGGGTTGCTCTGCTTGTTTGGCAATGAATGAAGATAAAATTCCTGCAGGAGAATATTGCGTATCTACTTCCAATAGAAATTTTGAAGGAAGACAAGGTCCAGGTTCCAGAACATTGTTAGCAAGCCCATTGACAGCGGCAGCAGCAGCAATTGCAGGTTGCATTACAGATGTTAGAACATTATTGTAAAATACTTTATAAGCATGAAAAAGAAATTTGAAACACTTACATCTACATTGGTACCTCTGAACATAGAGGATATTGACACGGATCAGATTATACCCGCACGTTTCCTGAAAGCAACAACCAGAGAAGGGTTTGGTAAAAACTTATTTGCTGATTGGAGATATGATGAAGCAGGAAATCCTAAGAAAGATTTCATATTAAACAATGCGAATTATAAAGGTGAAGTTTTAGTTGCCGGAAAAAATTTTGGTTGCGGAAGTAGCCGTGAACATGCCGCCTGGGCAATTGCTGATTATGGTTTCCGTGTAGTTATTTCCAGCTTCTTTGCGGATATATTTAAAAACAATGCATTAAACAATGGTGTATTGCCGATACAAGTGAGTCAGCAAGTGTTGGATCAGATTTTTGCAGAAATAAAAAAGAATAAAGATGTTTCTTTGACGGTGAATTTGCCGGAGCAAACCATTGAATTGCGAGGGACATCACTGAAAGAGAAATTTGAAATCAATGCGCATAAGAAAACCTATTTGATCAATGGTTTTGACGATATTGACTATTTATTGAGTATAAAAGATAAAATAGCTGATTACGAAAAGAAAAGTAATTATTTAAAAATTGTAAACGCATGAAAAAGAAAATAGCGGTTTTACCTGGTGATGGAATAGGGCCGGAAGTAACTTCACAATCTATAAAAGTGTTGAATGCGATTGCGAAACGATTCAATCACGAGTTCATTTTTGAAGAGGGCTTAATCGGAGCTTGTGCTATTGATAAAACAGGAAATCCTTTTCCTGAGGAGACATTAAAACTTTGTAAAAGTGCGGATGCTATTTTATTCGGCGCTATCGGTGATCCAAAATATGATAACGATCCAACCGCGAAAGTTAGACCAGAGCAAGGCTTGTTGGCCATGCGTAAAGCATTGAACTTGTTTAGCAATATTCGCCCGGTAAAATGCTATCCGAATTTAGTACACAGTTCTCCTTTAAAAAAGGAAGTGATTACCGGTGTTGATTTTGTGGTGTTTCGCGAGTTGACTGGTGGAATTTATTTTGGAGAAAAGGGAAGGGATAAAGATGGAAAAGCATTTGACATGTGTACCTATTCGGAAGAAGAAATTACAAGAATCACAAAACTCGCTTTCGAAGCTGCGAAAGAAAGAAAGAAAAAAGTAACCTTAGTGGATAAAGCAAATGTGTTGGAAACATCACGTTTATGGAGAGAAGTGGTTCAAAAATATGCAAAGAAATATCCGGAGATAAAATTGGATTGCATGTTTGTAGACAATGCGGCTATGAAGCTTATCCAAAACCCGAGAGATTTTGATGTGATCTTAACAGAGAATATGTTTGGTGATATTATATCCGACGAAGCGTCTGTTATTACAGGGTCCTTAGGAATGTTACCATCAGCATCCATCGGTGATAAGTCAGCATTGTATGAACCTATTCACGGTTCGTACCCACAAGCTGCCGGAAAAAACATAGCAAACCCGTTTGCATCTATTTTATCAGCAGCGATGTTATTGGAGTTGTCTTTCCACTTAACCGTAGAAAGTGCATTCATTCAACGTGCTGTGAACGATGCCATCAGTCAAGGATTTGTAACGGAAGATTTAAACCCGATTAAAAATTATTCAACTACTGCTGTGGGAGATAAAATTTCCGAGCTGGTTTTTCATGAAGTGTTCGAGACACTTTAATCAACTGAAAACTGAAGAAAAATAAAAAGCCTGCTTAATAGTCGTCAAACGATTTTAAGCAGGCTTCGTCTTTTAATGCTTTTTATTTTTCTTCTTTAAACCAGCTGCTGTAAAGCACATAGTTATTTGCAATCCGATTAATTTCCCCACTCACCAGTTCCGGTTGTATATCTTTTACTTTTTTAGCAGGCACGCCAGCATAAATAACACCTGATTCTACTTTTGTATTTTCAAGAACAACGGCTCCTGCCGCAATAATAGTATTGCTGCCGATTTCACAACCATCCATCACGATGGCTCCCATTCCAATTAGTACATTGTCATGTATTTTGCAACCATGAACCAGGGCATTGTGCCCTATAGATACATTGCTACCAATATCAACGGTTGTTTTCTGATAGGTGCAATGCAATACGGCTCCATCCTGGACATTTACTTTATGACCCATCCGGATGGAATTGACATCCCCTCTTACAACGGCATTGAACCAAATACTGCATTGATCGCCCATAATAACGTCCCCTACAATTGTTGCATTGTCAGCCAGATAACAGTCGGTCCCGAATTTAGGATGAATACCTTTCACGTGTTTAATAAGTGCCATTTTATGTATAAATTGAATGAATTTGATTGATTTTCTCCTGGTTTTCAGGTAAAACTACAAAAAAACATGGGACTGGAAATAAATTCCCTGTATTCACCCGTTAAAAATGTAAAATAGAATTACCTTTGATTTCTCAAATTTAAAGCAATGAAGGATACAAAAAATCTTGGTTTCGGAACCAAGGCAATTCATGCAGGTTTAGAACCTGATCCAACAACAGGAGCGATTATGACTCCGATTTTCCAGACCTCTACCTACACACAGGAAAGTCCCGGAAATCACAAAGGTTATGCTTACGCCCGTGGTAAAAATCCAACACGTTCAGCTTTGGAGAAAAACCTGGCAGCGCTTGAAGGTGCAAAACATGGATTGTGTTTTTCCAGTGGAATGGGAGCTACGGATGCCATTGCAAAATTACTTCGTCCTGGTGATGAGGTCATCACTGGTGATGATTTGTATGGTGGCACATATCGCATGTTTACCAAGGTATTCGCTAATTATGGAATCAAATTCCATTTTATTGACATGAAAGATGTCGACAACATCAAAAAATATGTGAATAAAAATACTAAATTGATCTGGTTGGAAACACCTACCAATCCAACGATGCAGATTATTGATATTGAAGCATGCGCTAAAATTTCCAAAGAAAATAAATTGATTTGTGCTGTTGACAATACATTCGCTTCTCCATTTTTACAAAATCCATTGACTATGGGTGCTGACATTGTGATGCATTCCGTAACCAAATACCTGGGCGGACACAGCGATGTGATCATGGGTGCTTTGTGTTTGAATAATGACGAATTGTATCAACAATTAGCATTTATCCATAACAGTTGTGGGGCAACACCAGGACCAATGGATAGCTTTTTGGTATTGCGTGGAATAAAAACATTGCATCTGCGCATGGAGCGCCATTGCTATAATGGACGCAAGGTGGCTGAATTTTTAAAAACACATCCGAAAATTGATAAAATTTACTGGCCGGGTTTTACAGATCACCCGGGACATGCACTTGCAAAAAAACAAATGCGTGATTTTGGAGGCATGATCTCTATCACTTTAAAAGGAAACAAACAAGAGGAAGCTTTTAAAATTGCTTCCAGCATGAAAGTGTTTTCATTAGCAGAATCATTGGGCGGGGTGGAATCCTTAATTAATCACCCGGCAACCATGACCCATGCTTCTATTCCAAAAGAAGAACGTGACAAAGCAGGAGTAGTAGAATCCATGTTACGATTAAGTGTTGGGGTGGAAGATATAGATGATTTGATCGCAGATTTAAAACAAGCATTGGCGTAAAAAAAGAAAGAAGCAAGTAGTTAATACTTGCTTCTTTTGTTTTAATTATATAGTTTTATTCACTCCAAAAACACACTCCGTTGAATTACTACTACATCACAGGTACCAGCCGAGGAATCGGAAAGGCATTTGCAGAATATTTGTTGGAAGATCCATCCAATTATGTGATTGGTATGTCCCGTCAAAAAACGATCGATCATCCAAACTACCGGCATTTTTTCCTGGATCTTACCGATATGAATGCTGTTGCAAACTTTAAATTCGAATTACATTCCCATCCTCAAAAAATATATTTGATCAATAATGCAGGTGCCCTTGGTGCGATCAAACCCATCGGTAAATTAACTGCTGAAGCCATCATTACGTCCTATACGCTTAACTTAATTGCTCCATCCGTTTTAACAAATGCATTTATTGCTTGTTATAATACCACGGATGCAGAAAAAATAATACTGAATATCAGTTCAGGTGCCGGAAAAAACCCAATTGATGGCTGGGCTGTTTACTGTGCCTCCAAAGCCGGAATAGATATGTTTTCCAGAGTAGTGGATGCAGAACAAAAAGTAAGAGCGCAACATCCCCAAGAAAGTATACACAAGGGATTTAAGATTTTTTCAATTGCACCTGGTGTAGTAAACACACAAATGCAAACGGAAATAAGAAGTGCATCCAAAGACAATTTTAGCAGACTGGAGGATTTTAAAAATTATAAGACAACAGATCAATTAGCGGATCCAAATAATATTTCCAGGAAATATTTTAAGATACTCGCTGATATCGGTTCTATAAAAGATGTCTTATCATCTGTAAAAGACTATAACGACTAATATATACCTAACCACTACTAACTCTTCACCATGAAACAAATTACTAAACTGGTAATGTTTTGTTGCGCGTCATTGTTTGTAACAATGAATACTATAGCACAAAATCAGGCCCCATGCGGCACAACGGAAATGCATTTGAAGCAAATGGAAACAGATCCGGTTTACAGAAAAAATTATTTGGAAGAGCAAGCACGATTGGAAGCGATTGATAAAAGAGAATTTGCCACTGGATATAAGTCAGCGGCTAAGCCATCCAACGGACCAGCAAAATTTATTATACCGGTAGTGTTTCACATCATTCATCAATATGGCATAGAAAATATTTCAGATGAGCAATGCAAAGACGCGATCCGGACATTGACAGAAGATTTCAGAAAGCGAAATAAGGATACTGTAAATACAGTGAATGAATTCAAACCAATTGCAGCGGATTGTGAAATTGAATTCAGGCTTGCCGGTTTGGATCCCAATGGAAAACCAACAAATGGTATTGAGCGAATTGTGTCTAGTTTGACAAGTTCTGGAACTGATTCAGCAAAATTAAATCCTTGGCCAAGAGATAAATATTTAAACATTTGGGTGGTACAATATGTTAGACAAGGCTTTGCTGCATTTGCTACGTATCCCGGCGGGCCAGCAGAAAAAGATGGTATCCTTAGTTTACATAGTTACATAGGAGCTATTGGTACTTCTAATCTTTTGCAGTCACATACATTATCACATGAAGTAGCACACTTTTTCAATATTCAACACGTATGGGGAAATACAAATTCTCCTGAAGTAGCTTGCGGTGATGACGAGGTATCGGATACACCTTTAACAAAAGGACATAACAATAAATGCCCGTTAACAGATCAATCTTGTACAGCGGGTATAAATGAAAACGTTCAGAATTTTATGGAGTATTCTTATTGTTATACAATGTTTACAGAAGGACAAAAAACAAGAATGCATGCTGCTCTGAATAGTTCTTTATCTGATCGTAATAATTTATGGACTGCAAACAATTTACTTGTGACAGGAGTAACATCTGTACCTATATTGGCGAAAGCTGATTTTAAAACAAGCAGCGCAAACAATTCTGTATGCGAAGGAAGTACACTTACTTTTAAGGATGCTTCCTGGAACGGACATCCTACCAGCTGGAATTGGGAATTTGAAGGCGGTATACCGGCTACATCTACAGATTCAATGCCTGTTGTAACATATAGCACACCCGGTTTTTATGATGTTAAACTAACCGTTTCAGATGGTTCGACAACTGTGAGCGAGACAAAAAAAGATTTTGTGACAGCGAATGCTGTAACAGGTGCAGGGATGCCTTATTTCAGAGAAAGCTTTGAAACAGATACATTACCAAATGCAAGTTGGCAGATATCCTTCAATGCACCTGGAAATACCTGGAAACGCACCGATTTGGCCGCATCAGATGGTAAATACTCGGCGATGATTGTAAATACAGTTAATTCAAACGCGTACAATGATGAGTTGATTGGTCAGCCAATAGATATGACAAAAATAACCGGACCTAACCTTGTGTTCGTATTTTCAACTGCATATGCCAAACGTGTCAGTACAAGCGCCGATAAAATCGAAGTGTTTCTTTCAAAAGATTGTGGGAAGACATGGGACATTAGACTATATCTCCCGGCAATCAAATTGACAAATGGCTTAATTGATACAGGAAATTTTATTCCGACCCCAAATCAGTGGATACAGCAATCACTTGCAATAACAGGTTTGTACGCAACATGTAAAAATCTTTTGTATAAAATAAGATTTACCAGTAACAATGGAAATAATATTTATTTGGACAACATTATGATCACCGGATCATTAGGTATAAAAGAAGAGTTGGCCGGAAAAATAAATTTAAATATTTATCCTAACCCACTAGAAGAAAACTCAGTTGTATCATTTGACTTGGAAAAAAGTGAGCACGTTTCCATTAACATTCAGGATATGATAGGTAGAAAAATGTTCAATGTATTTGAAGGAAACTTAAATGCAGGGGAACATCAATACACCGTTTTGGAAAAACCGAAATTAGCTGCCGGTGTTTACTTCATGAATATTACAGTAGGTAATCAATTTACAACAAAGAAATTGATTGTAAACGAATAGCAAAATTAAGCGTTAATAAAAATTCCCTCTCATGGAGCGACAGGGAATTTTTATTAATATAAATTAAAAATTATTTAAACCCAACAATAATGGATAAACATCCGCTGGGAACAACCGAGCTGGTTGATTGAGATGGAGGTGAAGTAACTTCAACTGTTAACGGTTGTGTAGATTTTGCTTTGAAGTCCCAAAAATCTGGATGATCATTATCTGCACTGTTAAACACCACTTTTTTTGATTTGTCAATTATTTTAAATGTAACATCTCCCAATATTTCTTCAGAGCAAACAATTATCCGGTAATCTTTTCCAGCAAAAAACGATAGGTTAAGTGAAATAGTTTTACCGGCTTCCAATGTGCTTGTATTCACCTGTCCGTTACTGGTAAAAGGAACGACTTTGAACATGCATTTCTTTTTAACGAACGTATTGCATTGTGCTTTCGTAATAAGTGGGGTGGTTAACAGCATCATTGCTATACAAAGGGCGTATACATATTTCTTTTTCATCAGCATAATTTTTTGTTAGAACAAGGTTGAACTAAAAATGAATTATTGGATGATTTTATTTCGTATTTGTGAAACCTTGTCAGAAATTCCTTTTAATTTTTCTGAAGTAAGTGCAAACTCGCTGCCGTTGTCGAGTGTAGTCGTATTATTTTTTTTATCTGTACTTGTCTGTGTTTCTTTAGTTGCTGGTGCAACGGAGTTATAGATGGCATTTAGTTCATTTAAACTATTTAATACAGCAACAATTCCTGCATTATCTTCTTTATAGCTGTCCAATAAACCAATTAAATTTTCAAGTGATAATTTTTGTTCACCTATGCGTGTAATTACTTCTTTGTTTTGTGTGGTGTTGGCAATTTGGGTTCCGATGTATAAACCTTCAATCCAGCCACCTGCTACAATCAGTGCGGATACACCAGGTTGTCCATTGTCCTTCAAATAAGCATCTGTTGTCCAATAGCTGTCTGAAATAATATTCAATAAGGAATCCCTGTTTTGCAAGTTGGATTCCAGGCGATTCGTAGTTGATTCATTAAATGCGCTATTGATACCCAGTCCAGACGCCAGTTTGTTAGCACATCTTAAATAGTACATGGATTCTTGTGTTTGATCAAACATACTGGTAAAGCTCAAATCAGATCCATAGGTTCCTAAGTTCAATGCTTTGGAAGTTACAGAAGTATACTTAGAAACATTTTCAATAGGGTTGAGATATTTAGCGTTGTATTTTGCACCTGCGGCCTTTAACAGGGATATCGTTTCAATTGGAGATGGAATAGAATAAAAAACTTCCTGGGCTTTCGAGTTTTTTTCTTTTGACTGCATGGTATCGCTGCCGGCAACATCCTCCGCATCTGATGGAGCTGAATTGTTGCAAGAAAGAATGAATAAAGAAAATGAAAGAATAGAAGCGTACCTGATTGTAGATTTCAATTTCATCTGCTTAGATTATTAAGATTTATGACCAAATATAATAATATTTCGATGAAAGAAATTGTTTATGAAAGATTTTAAGAGCAATCTATCCAATCATGCTGTTGTGCTTGAAACCAACCATTTCAACAACGGTATTAGCAATCGCTGCTGCGTCGAATCCGCACTCTGCATAAAGTTCTTGCTGCGTACCATGTTCGATGTATTGGTCAGGGATTCCCAATCGTTTTACCTGTGCGCTATAATTATTATCAGCCATGAATTCAAGTACGGCACTTCCCATTCCGCCCATAATGCAGCCATCTTCTACGGTGATTATTTTCGTATGTTTTGTAAACACTTCGTGAAGCAGTTCTTCATCAATAGGTTTCACAAAGCGCATATCATAATGTGCTACTTTGATACCGCTGCCCGAAGCTTCTAATTTTTTAATCGCGTCAATGGCAATGTTTCCAATATGCCCTATCGTTAAAATCGCAATATCATCACCATTTTGTAAGCGTTGCCCTTTTCCGATTGTTAGCTTACGCAATGGTTTTTTCCAATCGGTCATCACACCATTTCCTCTTGGGTAACGGATAGAAAACGGACAATTGGTTTCTGGTAATTGCGCTGTATACATCAAATTTCGGAGTTCTTCTTCATTCAATGGTGCGCTGATCACCATATTGGGAATACAACGGAAATAAGCCAAATCATAAGCGCCATGATGTGTTGGTCCATCAGCACCTGCAAGTCCACCCCTGTCTAAACAAAAGATAACATGCAGATTTTGTATCGCCACATCATGAATTACCTGATCGTAGGCACGCTGCATAAAAGTAGAATAAATATTACAGAAAGGAATTAACCCTTGTGTGGCCATTCCAGCTGAAAATGTTACGGCATGTTGTTCTGCAATACCGACATCAAATGCACGATTCGGCATGGCTTTCATCATAATGTTTAACGAGCAGCCAGTAGGCATAGCAGGTGTAACACCCATAATTTTAGGGTTCTTCTCTGCCAGCTCCACGATGGTATAGCCAAACACATCCTGATATTTAGGAGGTTGCGGTTCTTTTGGAACGATCTTAATGATCTCTCCTGTTTCCTTGTTGAAGAGGCCCGGAGAATGCCATACCGTTTGATTTCCTTCTTCGGAAAATTTATATCCTTTTCCTTTTTGGGTTAAAACATGTAATATTTTTGGCCCCGGAATATCTTTTAAATCTTTCAAAACGCTCGTTAAGCGTTCAACATCATGTCCGTCAACTGGTCCAAAATAGCGGAACTTCAATGATTCAAACAGATTACTACGCGTTAACAAGGAGGTTTTAATGGCGACTTCAATTTTGGAAACCACTTCTTGTGCATTCGCACCAAATTTACTGATCTTTCCAAGTAGCTTCCACAATTCACTTTTCACCTTGTTGTAGGTGTGAGAAGTGGTCATGTCAATCAAATATTCTTTTAAAGCACCTACGTTAGGATCGATGCTCATGCAATTGTCATTGAGAATCACCAATAAGTTGGAGTTGGCAATTCCGGCGTGGTTAAGAGCTTCAAAGGCCATTCCGGCTGTCATGGCGCCATCACCAATAACGGCAATATGCTGACGTTTTTCTTCGCCTTTATAAGCAGAAGCCACCGCCATACCCAAGGCTGCTCCAATAGAGGTAGAGGAGTGCCCTACTCCAAAGGTATCATATTCACTTTCTTTACGTTTTGGAAAACCGCTGATTCCTTTGTATATCCGGTTGGTATCAAATACTTTTCTGCGGCCGGTAAGAATTTTATGTCCATATGCCTGGTGTCCAACATCCCAAACCAATTGATCGTAGGGCGTATTGAAAACATAATGCAAAGCCACGGTAAGTTCAACTACACCGAGGCTCGCACCAAAGTGCCCGCCTTTTTGTGAAACAACATCAATAATATACTGGCGAAGTTCGGCGCTGACCTGAGGAAGTTCTTCCTCTTTCAATTTTCTCAAATCGGAAGGAAATTCGATTTGATCCAATAACTTACCTGCTTTAAATTCCATGAAGAATTAGACGCTTTAAAAATTTTAACAAAGATAAACTAATTTCCGATAAAAATGGGCTAAACCGTCAACGTGTTTATCGCTGGAGTTAACGAAATATGATCTTATTATTGTCTTTTCGTTGCTAAAATATCCTAAAACTAGTTTAGATTTTAGTCGTTTTTTCCTTCTGAACGATCTGGTAAAAAGAAAAGGATAAACGTGGAGATAACCGGTAAACACAAACCTATAAAAAACCAGATTTGGGGATTTCGACCCATGCGTTTGGCTAAGCGGGATGTAATAATTGGAATACTTAATAAGAATAAAAGTCCAAGACTGCAGAAAAGTACCGCTCCCATGATGACAAGCTGTTTATAGATCGTACAAAATTAAAAAAAGGCCTGCAATTGCAGGCCTTTTCTGATGAAATTTATTTATTTTATTTATTTGTCCAAATCACCATAATCCAGTTTTATACCTTGTATGTATAGTGAAAGTCGAGCAAATAGCACTAGAAACGGTACATACATAAATGCAGGATTTAGTTTATAGTGTTTTAAAACAACAACCGATTTACGTTTTAAACGTTCAGCAATTAAATACATAGCCGGAACCAGTAATAATGTTAAGAACGTAGCGAATGATAATCCGAAAATCATTGTCCAGGATAAAGGCCCCCAGAACACAACGCTATCGCCTCCAAAGAAAATATGAGGATTACCGTGTGCGAACAGTGTTTCAAAGTCGATGTTTAAACCAACTGCTAATGGAATTAACCCTAAAATGGCAGCGGTTGCAGTTAAGATTACAGGAGTTAAACGGGTACGTCCGGCTTCAACTACTGCATCCCATAAGTTCATGCCTTCAGCACGGGATATATCTGCAAACTCTACGAGTAAGATACCATTCCTTACCACCACGCCGGCAAGTGCAATGATTCCTACACCGGTCATAACAATACTCATATCCATTTTGAAAATTGCAGTTCCTAACAACACACCGATAATACTGAAGAAGATTTCTGTCAAGATAATTGTTGGTTTTCCGATGGAGTTAAATTGTGTTACTAAAATCAACAAGATTAATCCCAAAGAAGCAAGCATGGCACCTCCTAAAAAGGCACCGGTTTCAGCTTGTTCTTCCGCCTGCCCGGTCATTTTTACATCCACACTACCGATTGGTTTATAGCGTGACATTGCATGTTCAACTTTAGCAGCAACTTCATTTTCATTGAATCCAGCTGAAACATTAGATGATAAAGTAATCACACGTTTTTGCATTTTTCGTTTGATACCACCATACGTATTGCTGTAGTGTACATCAGCGAACGATGAAAGCGGAACACTTCTTAAGATACCACCCATGTTCATGTCACGGAAGGTGATTTTTAAATTTCGCAACGCTTCGATATTGTTTCGTTGATCGTATTGATAACGGATTTGAATCGGATATTCATCGTTTGCATCGCGGAATTTACTTGTTTGATAGTTCCCGTATACAGCACTTCTGATTTCGGCAGCGATGGTGTAGGTACTAATTCCTTCACGGTTGGCACGCTCTCGGTCAATATCAAAAACAATTTCCGGTTTATTGTCTTCAAAGTCAGATTTCAAACCCACGACACCATCAATTTTTTTCTCATCAAGAAAACGTTTTAATGCGATAGAGTTCGCAACCAATTCTTCAAACTTATCCCCGCTGATTTCAATATTTATTGGTTTTGAAACCGGAGGCCCCGCCTGTTCCGGAGAAACAGTAACTTCGGCTCCCGGAATATTCCATTTTAAATTTTGCAAAGCAGTTAAATAATCAGTTGTTGATTTTCCATTACGCTTTGCATACTCTTCAAATGCAATTGCGATTTTACCTCTGTTCGGATAATCATTTTGATCCTGATCTTGTGGATCGGTTGTTTGTTTGGTAACGTTTGTAATGATAGATTTTACAATCTTATTGGAATCACCTAATACGTCATTTACTTTTCTCTCCACTTGTAACATTACACGATTGGTAATGGAAGGATCAGTTCCCGGAGCTAATTTCACGTAGACATAAACAAAGTTTGGATCACCTTGAGGGAAAAACACAACTTTTGGACTTCGTGCAGCAAAGAAAAATATAGTAATGACAAATAATGCGACTGTTCCCAGAAGCGCTGCCCATGGCCGTTTTAAGAAACGTATCAGAAAACGTACATAACGTTCCTGGAAGGCAGGCCAAACTTTTGTTTGAAATTTTTCAACGATATCGTGCAAAAAGAATTTATTAAATAAATAAAATGCAGCGACAAATAGGACCAAATTAGCGATAGCCGGATGATCAGCCCCATGTAAAAGTAAGGCCAATACAACGAGTATAATAACTGTAACGACAGTACCTCTATTCCATGTCGGGCGCTTATGCTCATCTGTATGTGGTCTCATAAAGCTAACTGCAAACACAGGATTTATGATATAAGCAACAAATAGAGACGCGAGCAATGTAATAATGAGTGTAATTGGAAGATAAAACATGAATTTTCCGATGATACCATCCCAGAATAATAAAGGAATAAACGGTGCAAGCGTTGTTAATGTCCCACTAAGCACAGGAACAAATACTTCACCCGCAGCCATTTTTGCAGCGGTTCGTATATCACGTTTTCCGTTTTCAAATAAACGATGTGTGTTCTCAATAACAACAATCGCATCATCCACCACAATACCCAATGCCAATAAAAAGGCAAACAGCACAATCATATTCATCGTATAGCTAAATCCAAATATGCTACCGAGGCTTGGCATTACGAGGAAAGCAATAAACATGGATAATGGTACAGAAGCCGCAACGAATAAGGCGTTGGTAACACCCATAAAAAACATCAAAATAAAGGTTACAAGGACAAACCCAATAATGATGGTATTGATCAAATCATGTAAGGTAGTTCTTGTTTGCTCCGA
The DNA here is from genome assembly GCA_035696085.1 of Bacteroidia bacterium. GTDB lineage: Bacteria > Bacteroidota > Bacteroidia > 2-12-FULL-35-15 > 2-12-FULL-35-15 > 2-12-FULL-35-15. The sequence continues at coordinate 26,019 of DASRRA010000432.1, forward strand.
TTGATCACCGGTT
>DASRRA010000433.1:0-2161 GCA_035696085.1 Bacteroidia bacterium
ATGCAGCGCAGTATTATGATTATGCATTATCGTATATTATCTTATTCCAGGTACACGATCACATTGCGAAAAAAATATTAAACCAGGATCCTCACAGCACCAATTATTATGGCAATAAAGAAGTTGGAAAATTCATTGGTGAAATCATGAAATATGGTTCAAGCAGAGACTGGAGAGAAGTATTAAAAGAAAAAACAGGAAGTGAATTAAGTGCAAAAGCAATGCTTGATTATTTTGCGCCATTGATGGATTATTTGAAAAAAGAAAATGCGGGACGTACGTATACGTTGCCGGAAGTACAATAAACATTAAACAATAGTTCAGTACATAAAAATTATACATTTTGCGTTATGCAAAATGTATAATTTTTTTAACCCTATACGATAGAATCTGCACAAGACATGGATTACATCGCACAACTATTACAAGAGCATTCCCGCACCAATACCAACCTGATTGCAAAAGCAATAGGGAACAATCCGGCTGAATTTAAAAAGATTATTGAACTGATTTACAAAGGCGAAGCTCCCCTGCCCCACCGCGCTTCCTGGCTATTATCCGCCGTAAATGAGCTGCACCCTGAGTTGTTAAAGCCCTACCTTCAAAAGTTTATAGACACCATTGAATATTTCCAGGTGGATGGTGTAAAAAGAAACATGATAAATGTATTGGCCAGTCATCCCATTCCAGGAAAAATGCAAGGTAAAGCAGTGGATGTTTGTTTTCGACTGCTCTTATCACCCACAGAGACCGTTGTGGTAAAAACACAAGCCATGCAAATAATTGCAAACATCGCTGCAGATTATCCGGAATTAAAACAGGAATTAAAAACGGTTATTGAGGATCAATTACCGAAAACGACAGCTGCGTTTCATGCAAGGGCGAAGCATATCCGGAAGAGATTGGGGTTGTAAGAATAACCATCATTATTTCTTCTTTATCTTAAAACCTACTACTGGCCTTGGTTTTGGATTTTCCTTTTTTTCTAATAATTCATCCAAATATTTAAAAATAAGCTCTATATTTTTAGTATGATTATTAACTTTTGATTTTATTTTTTCTATCTCCAAGCGTAACTCCGTATTATCCGAAAGAAGTTGACGTATGTGTGCAAATACGCGCACTATTTGAATGTTTACCTCAATTGCTTTATCGCTATTCAAAATACTAGCAAGCATTACTGCGCCATGCTCTGTAAATACAAAGGGCAATACCGGAGAGAATTTTAGAGAATTTAAATCTTCAAAATTTATTACAATCTCTTCTTTTTCTTCTTTTGTTAGCTGAAACATAAAGTCTTCAGGAAAACGCTTTAGATTCCGTTTAACTTGTTCGTTTAATCTTTTTGTAGTTACACCGTAAAGCTTTGCGAGATCTCTATCCAGCATCACTTTTTTTCCACGAATTAAAATGATTTTATTTATAATAATTTCATCCGGAACTTTTATTAATGATTTAATTTTTGTCATTTTTCTATTTTTAGAGGTGGTCTCATTTCACGACCACCTCTGTTTACCTTTGTTCATGGCTCTTTCAAGAGATTTAACGCAAAAATAAATAGTGTCGCGGTCATATCTATTCCTGGTATTAAAAAAATAGAGGTGGTCGCATTTTGCGACCACCTCTATTTTTTTAATACCATTCAAAAATTACGCATTATACAACTCCATCACCGTAATCTCCGGAGAAATACCTATACGACCAGGATATCCCAAAAAGCCCAAACCACGGTTTACATAAATATGTTGCTTACCATCCGTATACAAGCCTGCCCATTCTTTATAAAAATATTTGGAAGGACTCCATTTGAATCCCGGGATTTCTATGCCCATTTGAAAGCCGTGTGTATGTCCGCTAAAAGTAATGTCTATATCGCTAAACTGCGGACGGATTTGCTTATCCCAATGTGAAGGATCATGTGAGAGTAATAATTTAACCGGATAGTGTTCCGTACCGGCATGTGCTTTTTTCAAATCACCGTATTTTGGGAAGTTCAAGTTTCCACCCCAATTTTCCACGCCAATCAATGCAATGGATGCATCACCTTTTGTAAGCGCCACATGCTCATTCATCAATAAACGCCAACCCAGCTTTCCATGGATTGCTTTTAAATCCGCTAAATTTTGTTGCTTTGCTGCTGGTGTTTCCCAATGCACATAGT
>DASRRA010000434.1:0-4842 GCA_035696085.1 Bacteroidia bacterium
AACCAGGCAAAATCCAGACGGGTGATGATATCCTTTCCGCCTTCCTGTATAATGGTGATACCTACATAAGAAACACTATAAGTAATAAAAATAAGCGCAGCAGAAATAAAAATTTGTGAACGGTTGCGCATGTTCACAATGCTAAATACCGCCACCATGCCACCAAGCGATTGAACGAAGGCGAATTCAAAACGATTGGGTGCCATTATTGAAATAACAAGAACCGTGATCAGGTGCACAAACAAAGCGATACGGGTATCGTAAAAAGCCCGGATAATGACAGGTAAAATACAGAATGGTAAAAAATAAATGTTAAATCCTTGTATGTCCAAGGCAATGCGGGTCATGAGCACCTGAAGAATAACAAGGATCAAAATAAAGGTGATCTTGGAATTATCCAGAAAAATATCATTTCTAAAAAATGCAAGGAAGCACATGAGTACAGCTATACAACACGCAACGATAATAATCTGCCCGATAAAAATATACATGTAGCTGGATGTACCTTCCGATTGGCCTTCATACTCGGCTTTTAGCGATTCCAATATTTGATATTTTTTTGCATCAATGATTTCGCCTTTGGATACAATACTTTGATCTTTTAAAATAATATCGCGGGAAGGAGAAATATCTTCAATGGATTGTTTTAATACTTTATCCGTGGTACTCTTATCATAAAACACATTGTGTGCAATGCTGTTTTCCAGCAGTGGCAACAGAAACTTTCCATCCCCCTTGTATTGATGTTCACTGAGTGTTAATTTGATATAATCGTAAGCGGTTTGAACAGTATAAAAGTAATTGAGATCGTGTTCTTCAGCCAGGTTGTTGTATAAAACGAAAATGGAGAAATCACCATTTTTATTTTCAATTGCTGCAGAAGCTTCTATGATCCCTTTGGAGTAGATGGAATCAATAATTCGTTTTCCGAGTTCAAGTGTTTTTGTTTTTAGTTCCTTGCTTCGCTTGTCGTCCCATTTGGAATTGAATTCATCTTTGAATTGTACCTTTTTTTGAGAAACGATGCTGGTGTCGTATTTAAAATAAAATTTCGCATTTTTCAGGATCTCCGCTTTTTCAACATTCAATTCTTCATCCGTTTTGAGAATGGCAAAATTGAAAGGAGCAATCAAATCATCATGGTACCAGGGTTTACCTTTTAAATTCCGAAATTCATATTTGAATTTACCTTGCTTTGGGAAAATGTAAACAATGGTGACAATCGCCAGTAGTAGAAGGATGCCCTTGTAAATCTCAGGGTAACTGTGGCGTATAAATGAAATAAGTTTTTTCACGTATGAAAATTAGTTAAACGAAAATACCATTATTTAAGCACGATATACATGTGTTTAAACAGGAAATTGTACACAGTTTTATTCACAAATTCTTCATAAATTTACATAATTATAGGGTTTGTATAAAGGGAATAAGCTTAAATTTGAAGCTTCAATTTAAAACTCTAAAACCCGCCTTCGCTAAAAAGCTTCGGCGGACACAGCCCGCTGACACGCTTCGTCAACTGTAGCTTTTCAACCTACGCTAAAGCTGAGGTTGATAAAAAACAAAAGTTGGGAAAAGCTTCGGCGGACGCGGCCCGCTCAGGTTCTGTATCCGGCGGACAAGTTCATTAACAACTAAAAGAATTAAAAAACAAATGAAAGAAGTTTACATTATTTCAGCAGTTCGTACACCATTGGGTAGCTTTGGTGGAGCCTTAGCAAGCATATCTGCTACAAAATTAGGAGCAATAGCTATAAAAGGGGCGCTGCAAAAAGCAGGCGTTGATGGAAAAGAAGTTCAGGAAGTATATATGGGAAGTGTATTGCAGGCGAATTTAGGTCAGGCACCAGCTCGCCAAGCTGCTAAGTTTGCCGGTTTGCCAGATTCCGTTCAATGTACGACCATCAATAAAGTATGTGCCTCTGGTATGAAAGCCATTATGATTGGTGCACAAAGCATTATGTGTGGTGATGCAGATGTAGTGGTAGCAGGCGGAATGGAAAACATGAGCCAGGTTCCTTTCTATTCAGAAAACCTAAGATGGGGAAATAAATATGGAAATGTGTCTATGATTGATGGATTGGCGAAAGACGGTTTAACCGATGTATATCACAATTATGCAATGGGAAATGCGGCTGATATGTGTGCGAAAGAGTGCAACATCTCCCGCCAGGATCAGGATGCATTTGCAATTGAATCGTATAAACGCTCAGCAGATGCATGGAAAGCCGGTAAATTCAATGATGAAATTGTGCCGGTGGAAATTCCTCAACGCAAAGGCGATCCGGTAATTTTTAAAGAAGATGAAGAATATAAAAATGTTCGTTTGGATAAAATTCCTGAGTTAAAAGGTGCATTTTCAAAAGAAGGAACAGTAACCGCAGCCAATGCATCCACTATGAATGATGGTGCAGCCGCATTGGTACTGATGAGCAAAGAAAAAGCGGAGAAGCTGGGGGTAAAACCGCTTGCTGTGATTCGTGGTTATGCGGATGCAGAACAGGCACCTGAATGGTTTACAACTACACCTTCTTTAGCTGTTCCCAGAGCAGTTGAAAAAGCCGGTTTAAAAATGGAAAACGTGGAATACTTCGAATTAAATGAAGCATTCTCCGTTGTAGGAATTGTAAACATGCAAAAGATGAAATTAGATGCATCCAGAGTAAACGTAAATGGGGGTGCTGTTTCATTGGGTCACCCACTTGGATGCTCTGGTGCCAGAATCGTGGTTACATTGTTACATGTATTGAAACAAAATAAAGCAAAACTAGGAGCTGCCGGAATCTGCAATGGTGGAGGAGGCGCAAGCGCAATGGTTGTAGAATTAAAGTAGAATGAATTTCGGAATTTGCAATTTAAGTATTGTACCTTGTAGAAGGGAACCGTCAGACAAAAGCGAGTTAGTCACTCAGCTTTTGTTTGGCGATCACTTTTGGATTATGGAAACGCAGGGCAATTGGTGCAAAATAAAAATTGCCTATGATGATTATGAATGCTGGATCGATAAGAAACAGTTCCAACCCATTGCACAACAAACCTATGATATTTTAAATGCCACAGAAATTTTCTGCACGAATGAATTGGTACAAGTGATCACGAATGCCAATAGTTCTATGTTGTATCCTGTTGTTATTGGCAGTACACTTCCTGCAATTGATAATGGTGAATGCATCATCGAAAATCAAACGTATATATATGATGGGGCGTATATCAACGGCCATCTTCCATTCACCAAAACAGGAATTGTGGAAACGGCTATGGTATATTTGAGCAGTCCCTATTTATGGGGAGGCAAAACACCTTTCGGTATTGATTGTTCCGGTCTTACGCAAATTGTTTACAAACTAAACGGAATAAAATTATTGAGAGATGCAAGTCAGCAAGCCACACAAGGTGAAACACTCAGCTTTGTGGAAGAAGCAGAACCCGGCGACTTAGCGTTCTTTGATAATGAAGAAGGTCAAATTGTACATGTTGGAATTGTGATGGAAGACAATAAGATCATTCATGCTTCCGGTAAAGTACGCATTGATGGTTTTGATCATCATGGTATTTTTAATACGGATAAAAAAAGCTACACCCACCAATTGCGTTTACTAAAACGTATTGTTTAATATTTTTAAAACATTTTCATAATCTTTTTTTTGCATAATTTCCACGGATGGTATTCGTATCTTCGCTGCATGCCTATTTATAAAAAACATTTATCGACCGCTTTCGCTCTGTTGATTTTATTAACAGCCCAAGCACAAAAGCTAAAACCAGGATTTGATAAAAACGAATTTATTGAAGTCCTAAAAACAGATTTTCTCATTGCATATGATACAGCAGAATGGAAAATACCAGGCAGTGTCACTCACCCGCAGCAATTTAAATTTGTTTACCGTTCACCACTTATGGGTCTTCAAAATATGTGGGATTTATGGATCAACAAGGACTCTGTTGCGATCATTAACATACGTGGCACCGATATTAAGCCCAACCCGGTAAGCTGGCTCGTTAATTATTATGCAGCAATGGTACCCGCAAAAGGAAAACTGGAATTGGAAAAGAATTTTTTTTTTAATTACAATTTAAGTAATGATGAAAAAGCAGCTGTACACGTTGGGTTCCTTGTTTCTACGGCATATCTCAGTCGTGACATCCTGTCTAAAATAGACTCCTGCTATAAAAAATTAGGTATCAAAAATTTTATAATTGCCGGTCATAGCCAGGGAGGTGCGATTACCTATTTGATGACCTCTTATTTGGAGAGTTTGAAAAACGAACAGATAATTCCGAGAGACATACGATTTAAAACCTATTCAAGCGCATCGCCTAAAGTCGGTAATTTATATTATGCATATACCTATGAAATACTTACACGCGATTGGGCTTTCAATGTAGTGAACACATCCGATTGGGTACCTGAAGTTCCTTTTTCCATTCAAACTGTTAATGATTTTACAGAAGTAAATCCTTTTACACAAGTGAAACCTATGATTAAAAAACAAAAGTTTCCGGCAAGGATTGCGCTTAAACATGTATATAAAAAACTGAGCAAGCCTGCATTTAAGGCACAGAAAAGCTATCAAAAATATCTTGGAGACATGGTGGTGAAATCAGTAAAGAAAAACCTTCTTGAATTTAAAGCGCCCACTTATTATGAAAGCAATAACTATGTGAGAATAGGGACAACCATTGTATTATATGCGGATGAAGAATATAAAAAGCTGTATCCTACGAAGCCAGAACAAATATGGCTAAATCACGGTATCGAACGCTATTTATATTTAACCGAAAAACTGAAATAAGGCGTACTATCCCGTATTGCGTATGCTCAAAAAAACAAATCAATTAACA
>DASRRA010000435.1:0-7409 GCA_035696085.1 Bacteroidia bacterium
GCGTTCAACATTAGCTGGAAATGCACAAACTTCCTGGTATTTTGGTAATTATGCCAGCTGAAATTTACCAATGGAGTACCCGTTTCTCAAACCGGTTCAGGGCTGACCACATATGAAGGTTCAGCTTCATTTGTTGACAACAACACAACGTAGTGATGTACTGTAACGGGTCCGGATTTGCTGAGGGTAAATGAAAAAAATTATTTTGGAATAATTTGAAGAAAAGATATATAAAAAGAAATGGCTCCAATTACGGGAGCCATTTCTTTAAATTGCGTTAAATCGATCCAGTAGCTCTCCTTTTCTTCTCCTGGAAACTTCCAGTTTGGTATCATCCTTAAGATAAACGCTGCACTCTTCTCCCCGTTCAATCGATCGAATTTGGTTAATATTAATAATGTATTTCTTATGAACACGGATAAAATAACCTTGGTCTTCGCATAACATTTCTTCAAATTCTTTTAATGTTTTGGCTACTACAATGCGTGTCTGGTCTACTAAAAAAATACTTGTATAATTTAGTTCGGCCTGCAAATAGGCTATTTTGTTAAGATTTACAAACTCTGTTTTTGTCCGGGTTTGAAGTACTATCTTCTTTTCTTCTTCTGAACTCTTTAAATTTGACTGCAACAAATTATATTTAACTGCGCTTTCTTTTAATTCAATCGCATTTCTTATGCGTTCGGGAAGAGGAGCTAGATCCTCTACCATCAGGGGTTTTAGTATATAGTCCAATGCACTTAACCGCAAGGCCCTGATTGCATAGTGTTCGTATGATGTAACAAATACAATTTCAAATGGAATTTTATCAAACTTGGAGAGTAGATCAAACCCACTTCCTTTTGGCATTTCTATGTCCAGGAATACCACATCGGGTTTGTTGCTGTTGATAAGTGCATATGCATCTGTAATGTTTCCGGCTTCCGCAATTACTTCTATTGCCGGGCAATTCCTTTTAAGTTGTTGAATAAAAACTTCTCTGAGTTTGAATTCGTCTTCAACGACAATGGCTGTTAATTTGGTCATAAACTTTTATTTAATCAATAGGAATAATTAGATTGACTTCTGTTCCATTTATGCTATTATTTTTGTCCTTTAAATCAATGATACGTGTACTATATACTCTATGGTTGGTTGCCTCCAATGTTTTTATTCGTTGCTCGGTGATTGACATGCCTTTGGAGACATGCTGTGAAGGTGCTTTCGGCTTTCTTCCCACGCCATTATCACGAATGGTTACATGGAGGGAATTATCTGTTTTTTTAAATAGAAGCTCCAGGATACCACCTTTGCCTTTGGGCATTAATCCATGCCAAATTGAATTTTCAATGTAAGGCTGAATCAGCATCGTTGGAATATCCATTTCCATATCTATTGTTTCTTCAATGTCTATAATAAATTTGAATGGATTCTCAAATCGAATTTGTTCCAGTTCAATATATAATTGCAAGGTAGTAATTTCCTGTTCAAGAGATATATATTCTTCCTTTGAGTTGTTTAAAATGTTGCGGATCAGCATGGAAAACTTGGCGAGATAATTATAGGATTGCTTGGCTTCATTTTGCAGAATAAAATGCTGGATAGAACCAATTGCATTAAATATAAAGTGGGGGTTCATTTGAGAACGGAGCGCTGTCATTTTAAATTCGGCAATTTTTTGATTTACTTGTGCTTTTTCCTGCTCTTTTTTCTCAATCTTATGTTTCCAATAACGTGCTCCTATATAAATAAGTATAACGAACAAAATAATAATTAGGGTAATGAACCACCAGGTATACCAAAATGGTCTTTTTATGATGAGTGTAAATCTAGCCGGCGTAACGCCTTTAAGCCCATCATTGTTCAATCCATAAATCAATAATTCATAATTCCCTTGATCCAGGTTAGTATACTGTATATCTGTGGAATTGGTGTAATGCCATTGATTGTCAAAACCATTAAGTTTATACATAAATCCCCTGTTATCGAATGATTTGTAGGAACTCTGCGAGCAGATAATTTTGAAATTATTTTGATCATATTCCACTGTCAGTTTATCAGAAACAGGAACCTGAATGCCATTTATGGAAAGTGAATAGATGTTAGTGAGCGGAGGGTGGTTATTTTTTTGTAATGAATCCTGGTTAAAATAAAATACGCAGTTTTTGGTGAAGCACCAGATTTTACTGTTGAATGAAACTAGTCGCTCAATGCGTATATCAGGTAAACCACAACTACGGTTAAATGTTTGAATGGATAATTTAGTTAAGTTGTGGTTAGTAGTGATCTTAAATAAGCCATTACCACTTGAACACCAGATGTTATTATCTTGATCCACCGTTAATGCATTAATTTTGTCCCCGGTTTTTTTTATATAGTCGGCAAATTGATGCAATTTTCCATGTTCGTCATAACAGAATATTCCTTTCTCATCCGTAGCAATCCATAACCGGTTTTGTTTATCCTCTGCCATGTAGTTAATCCGCGTTTTTAATTCATTAAATTGAGGTAGATAAGGGATCAATCTATCCGATTTATATTGAAATATTCCATTTTCGTCCCTGGTACCGATTAAAACAGAACCATCATGTCGTTTAATAAAACAATTATTCGTACTATAAAACTTAGTAACGGAGAGGATTTTTCCGTTTAATATGCGTGTTACGTCTGAAACACCTATAGATAAAATAGTATCACCTTTCCATGTCGTAATTTCTCCGCCTTTTACAGATAAAAAAAGCGGTGTTCCCTTTTCTTGTTTGGAAACATAAAATAGATTATTGGTGAAATAATAATATTCATCACCAACATCAAGATAACTGAGTAAACGATACATGGCAGGACTAGGGGACGGTAAGCTATCTGCTACAATGGAATCGGTTCTAAAAAAAGTAAGTATTTTTTTTGATTGATAGGCAACACACATTTTATTGCTGTCGACTTGTACACAGGGGATTTCTGTATCTGCAATAGGAATCGTTAAAATATTTTTAGTGTTGCATATAAATACTCCTTTTTCCAGGGTTGTTGCCCAACTATTTCCTTCCCGGTCTATCATAACGGAAGAGACCGATAAGCCCTGAAGAAAACGAATGGGTTTGCTGTTCAGATCACCGTTTTTATACAGATAGCCTCCGTCTTTTCTGCATAATACCCAGAGATCCCCGTTCGTTTCGCTTTTTATATAAATGATCTCCTGTTTGAAGTAAAGATGACGAATTTCATTGTTGTTTTTTTTAACAATGGTCAACTCCATTCCTTTTGGAAGATAAGCAATATTACCTTTTTTATTGCCTATCATTTTAACAAAGTTGCAAAATGTTTTATTGACATTTTGGTAAGATATGTCATATAATTTGTTATCCCATAAAAAGCCGAATGATGTTGGATCTGCATATGCACAGCCTCCTCCGGTAATTGTTTCGCCGGGGTTTAGTTTGTTCGAGATCAAAAAACGATTGACCTTTAATATATTTTCGTTTTTGATATTGATGATTCTGCCATAATTATTTTGAGGTGGTATTTTTAAAAATCCGGTTGTAGAATGAGGAGAACAGAATAAGGTGTCGTTTTCACCAATGAAGAAAGTAGTTGGAGCGGAAAATCTAAAATAGAAGTGTAAACTCTTGTTCGCATTGATCGAATGAAATTCATTATTAGCATAGTAAAAAAATGAACCTGATAAGGTGGCAAACCAAATCCTCCCTTTTTTATCTTCGTAAGCCGACATTACCGTATTTTCACATATTCCATCTTTGGTCGTAAATATCGTAACGTTATTTCCATCATAACGGCTTAATCCTCCATCACTGCATATCCAGATAAAACCCTTGCTGTCCTGAAAAGTCAGGTACGTTTCAAGAGAAGGAAGATTTTGTAAGGCAGGAATGGATTTAAAATAAAGTTCTTGCGCGCTTGCGGAAATGAAAAGAAGAAGAAGGAAAAATAAAAAAAGTATGCGTTTCATTAATTAGCTCATTACTCGTAAAGATATGTCTTTAAATGAATTTACCAATGTTAATTATTTACTTATCAAAAGGTATGATTAAATTAACTTCTGTGCCAATTGGATTTCCTTTTTCATCTTTTAAATCGATGATCGTTATGACAAACTTCTTTTTGCTTGTATTTTCCAGGGTTTGTATCCGTTGCTGCGTTAATGACATGCCTTTTGAAACGTGGTATTTTTTTGATAGATCTCCTTTATCTCTTCCAACACCATTGTCTCTGATGATCACATGAATAGTTGCATCTGCTTTTTTGAATATCAGTTCCAGTTTTCCTTCTGATTCTTTGGGCATTAATCCATGCCAGATGGAGTTTTCAATATACGGTTGAATCAGCATAGTGGGTATATCTGTTTCCATGTCCAGTTCTTCATCTACCTGCAAATTAAATTGGAAAGGATATTTGAACCGAATTTGTTCCAGGTCAATATAAAGCTGTAAGGTTGTAATCTCATCTTCTAGTGTAATAAACTCACTACTGGAGTTATTCAACACCTTTCGAATCAGGGAGGAGAACTTAGAAAGATAGTTGAAAGATTGGTCAATTTCATTTTTTAAGATGTAATGCTGAATGGAACCAATAGCATTGTAAATGAAGTGTGGATTCATCTGCGAACGCAAAGCCGTCATTTTAAATTCTGATAACTGCTGGTTGATAGCTGCTTTATCTCTTTCTCTGTTCTCAATCCTTTTTCTCCAGTACTGGGCTCCTAAATAGACAAGAAGAAGGACTAAAATAACCATCAATATAACAAACCACCAGGTAAACCAAAAGGGGCGTTTAATAATAAAAGTTAATTTTTGAGGCAAATTGCTCCTTACACCATCATTGTTAATCGCATACACTAAAAGTGTATAGGTACCATATGAGATATTGGTGTATTGTATATCCCCGGAGTTGGATAGTTTCCAGGTATTGTCATAGCCATTGAGTTTGTAAAAAAAAGAACATGTTGGAGTTTTCTTAAAACTGATTAACCCATATTGTATATGAAAATCATTTTGATCATAATTCAAAAACAACGTATCTTTTAAAGGATAATTTTTACCTTTTGCTGTTATTGAATTAATATAGGCAACCGGAGGGGTGGTGTTTTTTTTGATATGCGCAGGATTGAAATAAAATAGATTTGTTTTTCCTCCACACCAAAGGGTATGATCAAAATAAGCAAGCTTTTCAATTTCCAAATCCACTATCCCATGATTTTTATCATAGGTCTCAATTTGTACTTTTTCTAATCCCTTTGAAGTTGTCAATTTGGATAAGCCGAAATGTGTAGCACACCAGATATCACCATTTCCATCGACAATGCATGCGTTCACTTTGTTTGATTTCAACCCTTTGGTTTTATCAAATAGATGTATGTGGTGATGCGTATCATAACATAACATCCCTTTTTCATTAGTAGCAAACCAAAAGTTACCCAATGCATCAATCATGACACAATTTATTCTTGTTTTTAGTTCTTTAACATCTGGTAAAAAGGGGATGCAAGAATTGTTTTTAAATTCGAAAAGACCGTCGTTGGACCTCGACGATAGTATGATGCGTTTGTCTGGAAGTTCTGAAACCGAGTTAATTGAAAATTTATTGACATTGGTTCTGATAAGCTTAGAATCATGTATTACAAATGTTGTAAGGGTATTTACGGCTAACAATGTGTCGTCTGGTAAATTGAGCAAGAACCGCGATGTGACCGGATCCTTTTCGTTTTGTCGTATATCCGTTATTTTTTTATTTTTTGAAGAGTAGGTTTGTTCTCCAAGAGAAAAGTATTCGGTTTGGTTAACTTTTGCATAAGCACAGAATTTTGGAATTGGGTTGATAGGAGGGATGTTCTTGAGATGAGTAGAATCTACCGTTGATGCAACCAGTATTTTTTGTGATTCAAGAGCAATGTGTAATTGTTTGTCAATAGTTTTAAAATCCCTCGTTTTGCCAGTGAAGGTATATACATATTTGTTCATGCATTGAAAAATTCCTTTTTCCAATGTACTTATCCAAACCGATCCCTCCTTATCTAAAAGGATCGATGAAATACTTAGTGATGGCAAAATGTGAATCGGTGTTTTTGATAAATCTCCATTTTTAAATAAGTAAAGACCATGCCTGTCTGTACCTATCCATAGATCTCCGTCCTTGTCAATGTACAATTTTAAAATTTCGGTGGCGAAACGATAACGACTAATTGTTTTATAATTTTTCACAGCTGTTACGACATTTCTTACATTTAAATAGACACATCCATCTAAACCGATTTTTGGATCGAACATACCTGAATATTTTCCTATTACGCCTTTTATAGAGATGGAAACAGTAGAATCAATCAAACGGATTTGAATAGTTGAATCGGGTCTAAGTGTAGAACCATATATATTTATTAGTTCGGACGGATTTATTTTATTTTGAATAATAGCCTGCATATCCAATTCAGATGAAGACTTCAGGTATTGATGAATGAGCTGGCGATAATTATCTTTAGGTGGAATTTTTATAAACCCCGTGAGATAAGGAATGATGAGCGTATCATTCTCTCCTACAAAATATTCTCTTGGTACAAATGGCATCACCGCTTTTTTAAAATGAGGGTTTGCTTCGAGAAAGGAGGAAGAGAAGTGCGTGGTTAATTTTTTAAGCTGAGCATTTCCAGCAATAGTAATAAAATGCCCTTTTTCGTAATAAAAAAAAAATCCTGAAAGGGTATTGAACCATATCCGCCCTTTCGCATCCATTAACATACTTAAAACAACATTTTCCGGGAGCCCATTTTCAGTGGTGTAGGTTGTGAGATTAGTTCCATCATATTTGCAAACACCAGCATCAGTAGCCATCCATATATATCCTTCTGTATCTTGTAGAATTCTGTATACCTCGGTAGAAGGAAGGTCTTTTAACTGAACATTTTCAAAATGCAGTTCCTGCCCATAACCAGATGTTATAAGAAGAATAAATAGTAAGCAGTTTAATATTAGCTTATTCATCAAATGGTATGATTAAATTAACTTCTGTACCAATTGGATTTCCAATTTCATCTTTTAAATCAATGATCGTGGTGACAAACTTCTTTTTGCTTGTATTTTCCAGGGTTTGTATACGTTGCTGCGTTAATGACATGCCTTTTGAAACATGATATTTTTTAGATAAATCACCTTTATCTCTTCCAACACCGTTGTCCCTGATGGTCACATGAATAGTTGCATCTACTTTTTTGAATATCAGTTCCAGTTTTCCTTCTGATTCTTTTGGCATCAATCCATGCCAGATGGAATTTTCGATATACGGCTGAATCAGCATGGTGGGTATATCTGTTTCCATGTCCAGTTCTTCATCCACCTGCAAATTAAATTGGAAAGGGTATTTGAACCGAATTTGTTCCAGGTCAATATAAAGCTGTAAGGTTGTAATCTCATCTTCTAGTGTAA